>CAIXPV010000193.1 GCA_903921405.1 uncultured Actinomycetes bacterium | reverse complement strand
TGCCCACGAACTTGGCCACACATTTGGTTTAGGCCACACTAACTTTTTACGCTGTGACTCTGGCGCAAAGGATGGTCCTTGGGGTGTTGATTGTCAGGCCATTGAATACGGTGGAGCAGTCGATGTGATGGGCAATATTGATACAGATTCGACCCTTAACACCTATCACCAGTGGACCATGGGATTATTAGATGATTCGCAAATAAAACAAGTATGGCTCAGCGAAACAGTCAAATTATCCCCATCAGATTTTTCTAACGGTGTAAAAGCGATTTATCTTCGCGATGGAAAATCTGCCTATTGGGTCGAATACCGTCGCAAGATTCCTAACGTAAATTACGAAGCTGGGCTAGCGATTTATCGCTTGGATCCGCCACCGGTCTCGTCACTGGTAAGTCCAAACCCTGAAGATTTAAGTCAATCGGAATTTAGTCAATCACTTGGCATCGATGTGTGGATGGTTAACTTAGATTCATATACATACGTTTTAGGTAAGACCAGCGGCTCGTTGACCAATACAACTGCAAAGACGTATTCGGGCAATATCTCTATCTCGGCCGTTGCTTCTGCCGATGGTGCTGAAGTAACTATTAATCGCATAGCTGATACAACGCCACCACCTGTGCCAACACTGGGTGCACTCAACCAATGGCGCTATCCTGACTTTGAAATCATTCCGCATGGCTATGAAGACGGTGAGACCGCTATTGCGAGTTTTCAAGCACAAATCGATGGCGTAGTAACAGATCTTCCTGCATCAGTGACTGAGAACTGGGCGCCAACAGTTTTAAATCCTTTTAAAGCACCTCCAACCGTTCACATTCGCGATCTGCCTGAGGGTGATTATTCAATCTCCATTCGGGCAATCGATATTGCCGGAAATAAGAGCGCATGGACACCCGCAGTTAAGATCACAATCGATCGCGGTCGCCCAGTTGTTACATCGGATTTTGAGACTGCGGGATTAGTTGATGGTCAGTATTCAGTGAAGTGGACTGGGGCCAAAGACACGGGCAGCGGTTTGTGTGCGACCAATCTAGTCAATGAAGATGGTTTTATTACACAGAAAAGCACAGCAAAGACTGCGCCTGCATTTTTAGTGAGCCCAACAAATCCGATCTCAACAACTGCTCAAGTATTTGACTGCCTGGGCAATGGTTTAACGGGTGATATCACTATTAAGAGCAGCATTGCATTGGCAAGTAAATCTAGCCGAACAGGTAAATGGAGCGCAGCCCCTGCCGCCTATGGGCCAGATGCTATTAAGTGCTCGGGAAAGTGCACCGCAACAAGTGTTCTAACAGGAAAATTCAGCATCATTGCCGGTGCCGGTAGTGCAGTTGTTACAACCGGAACTACGACTCTGGCAACAATTGCTAATTCAACCGCTGCTAAATTACGAATCGGTGCCTCTTTAAACTTAAATAAGGATCGAAAAGCTATTCGGATTACCGGCAGCAACTTTGTTCTGCTCGGTATCGCCACGGCCAGCGGAAGCTTTACTAACGTAACAAACATAGATCGCACGCCGCCTGCACTCGATACATCGTTGACTGATCCAAAGCAGGTAGCGCTTTCTGCCCTTGGCTTTAATGCAACTGATTTCAGTCAGGAATGGACAGTTTTGCCAATGTCTCGCGGTACAACATTGGATGATCCAAGTCTTGATTTATGTAGCTCGGTCTATCCATCTGAGAAAGATCGCATGGAGCGTCGCCAAATTGCAGTAACAAAGCCAGGCAGTCCATTTGCCTTCCTTTCAACCGAAGTTGTTAAGTATTCATCCGTTGCTGCAGCACAAGCTGCAAGGTCCGAGCTAGCTAAAGCTTTGGCTCAGTGCACCATTGATAAAGGCTTTAAAGACGCTGCCGGTGCCATGATTCCCTATACCTTTAACGCACTTCCTACGATTCCAACCGGTGTTGTAGCTGAAGATTCGAGGGTATTTGTTAATGCCCAAATTGATTCAGGACCTGGTGCACGTCAGTTGTTAGGTTTCTATCAATTTACCGGCGCAACCTTTACTGGCCTCTATGTGATGACAAGCAGTGAAACACCATTTACTGAGGATCAAGTCAAGCGTTGGCTCAATGTCGCAGCACTTATGGCTGCGCGATTAAGCGGAAAGAGCGCTTAATTCGATCAATTCTTGATCAGATAGCTCAATGATTTGAATGATTTCATGCAGTTGCTCTACGGTGCGAGCAGATGCAATTGGCGTGCTGACTGTTGGCTGTGAACGCAGCCAAGCTAGGGCAATCGCACTAACTGGCGCGTTATGCACTTTAGCTATTGAGTCAATCGCCTCTAAAACTGCGAAGTTTTTCTCGTTTGCATACTCAAGAGCCCCTGCTGCGCGCTTTGAATCAACCTCAGTGACGCCAGGGCGATACTTACCACTTAAGAAACCGCGGGCGATTCCATAAAAAGGAATATTAGATAAACCGAATTCGGCGACAGTCTGTGCCATCTCACCTTCATAGGTCGCACGATCTACCAAATTATATTTTTCCTGCACAGCAACATATGACGGCAAGTTATTGTCTCTGCTGACTTCTAGTGAAAGGCGCAGACGTTCTGGTGAAAAGTTCGAGGCCGCTATATAGCGCACCTTGCCTTGGGCAATGAGTTGGGCATAAGCACCAAGCGTCTCCTCCATGGGAACATCTAGGTCATCGCCGTGGCTGTAATACAGATCGATGTAATCAGTCTGCAAACGGTTGAGTGATTCTTCACATGCTGCAAAAATATTTGCCGCCGAAAGCCCTGGTCGAGAATTCATCTTTGATACCTTGGTTGCAATAACTATCTCGGCGCGGTTATCTACTTTCTTTAGCCACGAACCGATAACCTTTTCAGACTCTCCACCTATGTGCCCCTCAACCCACTGGTTGTAAGCATCTGCAGTATCGATGAAATTGCCACCCAGATTGCGATAGGCATCTAGCACTGCATGCGATTGGGCCTCATCGGCATTTGAACCGAAGATATTGCTGCCAAGGCATAATTCATGAACAACAAGGTCGGTCTCTGGAAGAGTAATCATTGGGCAAGGTTACCTTGTTCATGTGGCCACTAGATAAGGCACAATTGCCCACATGGCGCAAACAACGGGTGGATTTACAAGCCAAGGTCTGGCCTTAGAGGCTAAGACCCTTGTTCTACCTTCTCTTTCTCAAGCCGAGGCCATTGAGATAGGCCAGATTGCATTAGCAATAGGAATGCAACGTGCTTTACCAATTGCAATTGAAGTTCGACTACACGAGTGGATTGTTTTTCATGCATCTCTACCCGGTGCGCTACCAAAAGATGATGCATGGATCGCGCGCAAAGCACGAGTTGTTTTAGCTACCGGTAATTCTACGATGCACGAAAGAGTTTTAGCTGAAGAAAAAGACGTGGATTGGTATAGCCAGACTGGTTTGTCAGAAGAGACGCATGCAATTCATGGCGGCGGATTAGCTTTGAATGTCACTGATGTT
>CAIXPV010000192.1 GCA_903921405.1 uncultured Actinomycetes bacterium | reverse complement strand
CTTTCAGGAATTGTTATTTGTTGTGCCTCTAGTTGTGAAGCTACTGTTCCGCTTGCAAATGTTGCACCCCAGTTAAGAAGGCCGGCTGCGATTAGTAAGAAAACTCCCAAACCAAAACCTACGAAGGTTACTATTTTGTCAAAAGTAGTACGTTTCATTTTCTATTCTCTCCTTTTAGACATCTCTTATAGATGCACTGCATAGTTAACTCTTAAGTCAGTTAGTGGCTATGCAAAAATACGAGAGGTGGCCCTCGAGTAAATGTGAGAAAAGAGATAGAGGGGTAGCCCTCAGAAACAGTAAGAAATAACTATTAGTTAATCGATGTGACGATCACACATGGATCGTCCATCTGGACCCACAACCATATGTGCACATGGAACATTAAGTTGATCAAATGCTTTATCACCATAATGCGTACGGAATGCTAGCGCTAACAAAACACGCAGGTTTGTATCTCCGTCGGATTTAATTCCAAAAACCTGAGCACTTCTGCTGACAGTATTTTCAATCACTTTCTCACTGTGTGATGTTTCAGCAGCTATCGCTGAATTGGACTTGCCTTCACACACCAATTGAAGAACTAACTGCTCAAAAGGCGATAGTTCTCTGGTCGTGATCGTTATATCTCTAGCCATGCTTTGCACCTCTCCGTGGTGTAACCATTGTGTACCAAGACTTATTGTAAAACCACCTCTAAGATACCCGAATGAGTGAAATCTTAGACACGCAGACAGGTGCAGTTCGCTACCTTTCCTTCAATCGCCCGAGCAAAATGAACGCACTGACGCGGGATATGTATGCAGGGCTAGCCCATGGGTTAAACGAGGCGGCTGGGGACTTTGGAATCCGAGCTGTAGTCATCACAAGTGAAGGTGATCACTTTACTGCCGGCAACGACATTATGGACTTTATGGATAATCCGCCGACCTCTGACTCAAGTGAAGTTGGAACATTTCTGGCTGCACTTTTGAACTTTCCAAAGCCATTGATTGCGGCAGTAAAAGGAAATGCAGTTGGAGTTGGAACAACGATGTTGTTGCATTGCGATGTCGTCGTTGCCGCACCTAGTGCAAACTTCTCTATGCCATTTGCATCCCTTGGTTTAGTGCCAGAGGCTGGTTCAACGTTTCTCTTTCCAGCACTCGTTGGATATCAAAGAGCTGCACGAATCTTTATGACTGGTGAATCCTTCGGAGCAGAGGCAGCAATGGAGATGGGACTAGTGTCTGAAATTAGTAGCGATGCATTAAATGCTGCCTCAAAGATTGCGGCACTAATTGCCGAGCAACCTCCGCAAGCAATCATTAATACAAAAGCATTATTGAAAGCACGCCATCATGATTCCGTCGCAGCGGTGATGCGTGCAGAGTTTGAAATATTTGCAATGGCATTGCAATCAGATGAAGCCATGGGGGCATTCATGAAGTTCATGGCAAAGAAAGGTTCATCATGACACTTGCTGGAAAACGAATTTTTATTACAGGCGGTTCTCGCGGAATTGGTTTAGCGATCGCACTTCGCGCCGCTGCCGATGGTGCATCAATTGCTATTGCAGCAAAAACTGCTGAAGCCAATCCAAAGTTACCGGGAACTATCTACACGGCAGCCGACGAGATCAACGCTGCAGGCGGAACTGCATTACCTATACAATGTGATTTGCGGGATGAAAATCAGATTGAAGCTGCCATTAAACTAGCGGCCGATACTTTTGGTGGAATCGATATCCTGATTAATAACGCCAGCGCTATCAATTTAACTAGAACAGAGGCGACTCCAGCTAAGCGCTTTGACTTAATGTTTGATGTAAATGTTCGTGGAACTTTTTTAACGTCCCAAGCAGCGATCCCATATTTGCGAGCTTCGGCAGAGGCTGGACGAAACCCACATATTCTCAACCTCTCACCACCACTGTCGATGAAGCCCATCTGGTTTAAGAACCACGTGGCGTACACGATGGCTAAGTACGGGATGAGTATGTGCGTCTTAGGAATGGCTGCCGAATTCAAGCGTGATGGGATTGCTGTCAACGCCCTGTGGCCAAGAACAGTGATCGATACCGCCGCACTTCAGATGATTCCTGGTATTGATGCTAGCGCCGGTCGAACTCCAGCAATCTTGGCAGATTGCGCCTACATTATCTTTAATCGGCCATCGACTGAGTGCACAGGTAATTTCTTCGTCGATGATGAGCTCTTGGCATCTGAAGGTATTACTGACCTCGAAAAGTATTCGGTGACACCGGGTACAAAAGACTTCCTTCTCGATTTCTTTCTAGACTAAACTCACCGGATGCTAACTCAGCGCCTCATTCGCTCGCTGGCCCTGACGTCGCTCTTTACGTTGAGCATGGTTTTTGCTCATGTAGTTGGTGGGGGCGAACTAACAACTAATGTTTTTGCCCCTGCGCTTTTGCTGCTTACATCAGCGGTTATCTTTTTCAAGTCACCCAAGGATTTCAGCGGACCAACGCTTGCTGCGATTCTGTTGTGCTTTCAATTGGCGGGACATCTCTGCTTCTCAATGCCCGACAGCGACTTACGCATGACAATGGCGCACGCCTTTGCTCTGCTGCTTTCATTCCAACTTGTACGTCATTTCGAGCAGCTAATCTCTCGACTTGAAATCTACATCACGCAACCAATCACTTTTCATTCAATTAACTTAGTCAAAGTTGAATTGGCTGACTTCGTCGAATATGTATGGTGCAAGAAATCAGAGATTTTAGGTGCGCATTTATTTGAACGTGCGCCGCCTTATTCTGCGACCTCTTAAAGAAAAACTTCACCCGCAAAGTCTTTCTTAGGTTGCTATTGCAGCGGATTCCACTTATAAGTTAAGGAATCACAATGAGAAGAAAAATTTTGGTAGCTATATCTGTTTTGGCTTTAATTATGGGAATTGGTGTTTATCCTGCATCTGCGCATGTCAGCATGCAGCCGAAGGGCTATACGTTGCAGGCCGGCCAATCTAGCCGTATTTGGCTTAGCCTTGGACATGGTTGCACTTATAGGACATATAAGTACGGAACGAGTGTCTTTGTGGTGCAGGTTCCTTCGGCAGCCGGCAAGCCAACGCCTGAGTTCCATCAGGGATTCAAGACTTCAGTTGTAGCGTCAACTACTGTTGACGTTAATAAAGTGCCAGACTATTACACGGTTACCTGGACAGCCAAGGCAAAGTCTTGGGCGATCGATGATGGAACTTTCTATGACTTTGGTTTGAAAGTTACTTGGAATAAGACCCCACAAAAGATCAACTTCCCAACTACCCAGATCTGTTACACAACAAAGGCCGATGGCAGCAAGCTGCCTCTTTATTTGAACTGGCTCATTACTGATGGCTCGACCAAGCCATCAGAAGAGACGGTTGAGTGGGGCGCGGCACCTTCAATTACAACCATTCCCTAATTAGTTCACTAAGCATAGGAAAGCAGGAGACCGATGAAGAAAGCAGTTGTATTCGTCTTAACCTTTATCGGTCTTCTCTTTCTAGCTCCACCTGTGGCTTCTGCGCACGGACAAGTAACGGATACTTTTCCAAAAAATAACTCCAAGCTTGTGTCGATGCCAGATGAAGTGTGGTTTGAGTTCGATGGCAATTTGACTGTTCTTGAAGGCGCAGATGTGAATACATTGGTCGTAAAGGATGCATCAGGTAGAGCGTTGCAAACTGGTAAGGCAATCGTTGCCGGTGCGCGTATTTATGCAACTATCGGGATTAAGGATGTATCGGGGCGAATTAGCGCAAACTATCGCGTTGTCTCTGAAGATGGCCATCCAGTTGAAGGCTCAATGCAGTTCACTGTTCAGGGCAATGCAATTGCAGAAACACCGGAGCCAGTTACTGCTCAAACAGAGATAGAGCCGACAACACCTACCCTCAGCGCCAATCCCGAAGTTTCTGCTACAGGCTCAGAACCATCTGCTACGGCGACATCAGAGAACACTACGGCCGATGCACATGTCGAGCACAACTTCTTCCAACGGCATACCACGCATTTTATCCAATTTGGCTTTGGTTTTGCCGTCATTGGCATCTGGTATCTCAATGATCGGCGCCGTAGCAAGTAGACTCTCCTAATGCCTATTTTTGAATTAGAGCTCAACGGTACAAATCTCATTCAAGAATCCGAAAGAAGCGGCACCGCTAAGTCCCTTTTTTGGCCATGGGCCGGGGCTAATGTCTCCTTGCTGGCTCTATCCTATGGAGCGTTCTTTTTGGGATTTGGAATCTCATTTAGACAGGCTACGTGGGCAGCGATTATTGGAACCGTGCTTTCATTTCTTCTCGTGGGTTTTAGTTCTTTAGCTGGCAAAAAATCAAATGCCACAACGATGATTTTATCGCGTGCAGCATTTGGGGTTAAGGGAAATATTGTGCCCGGGGTTTTGTCCTACTTAATCTTTGTAGGGTGGGAGACTGTATTAGTTTCGCTGGCAACACTTGCCACAGGAACCGTATTCACGCGTGTGGGAGATATTGAACATACGGCAGCGCTCATCATTGGTTTCATTTTCGCGGTTGCTTTGACAGTAATTGGGGGAGTGCTGGGTTTTTCGGTGATCATGAAGATCCAAAAGTGGCTGACTCTAGTGACAGTTGTGATGACTATTCTCTACATTGCATTGACTCTGCATCATGTTAACTGGAGTGCGGTAACGTCAATCAAAGATGGTTCGACCCAGGGATTTATCGGTGCATTGATTTTTGGAGTTACAGGAATTGGTTTGGGTTGGGTTAATTCAGCTGCAGATTATTCGCGTTATTTACCACGCACGGCCTCTAGCAAAGCCGTTATTGGGTGGACGGTTTTTGGTGCCTCCATTGTTCCGATTATTCTTGTTATATATGGCGCAGCTCTTTCAGGCAGCAGCAAAGATTTAAGTGATGCAATTGCGATGGATCCCATCGGAGCCCTCACTTCACTGTTACCAACCTGGTATTTAATTCCCTTTGCTTTAGTCGCGGTCTTGGGTTTAGTTGGAGGCGCGATTCTAGATCTGTACTCATCAGGTTTAACCCTTATCTCTATTGGCCTACCGGTCAAGCGTCATATAGCTGCATCAATTGATGCATGCATTATGTTGGTGGGAACTATCTACATCGTCTGGTTTGCCGATAACTTTTTCGTACCTTTTCAGGGTTTCCTCATCACATTGGGAGTCCCTGTCGCAGTCTGGTCGGCCATTTTTGTAGCCAATGTTGTAATGCGCAAGAATCCGTACTCTGAAAGTGATCTTTTTGATCATCATGGAATCTATGGAAGGGTGAATAGAAAATCTATTTCACTTATGTTTATAGGAACGATTATTGGATGGGGATTTGTTACAAACTCATTTGCGTCATGGTTGTCCTGGCAGGGTTATTTTCTGGGGCTGATTGGTGGAAAAAATGGTGCTTGGGCATACTCAAATATCGGGATAATTTTCGCGCTACTGATTGGATTCTTTGGCCATATTCTTCTAGCGCGAAAAACTATCGCGCAGCAGGAGTCCTTCTAAGCCAAATGTAGCCAGCTACTCCTGAGAGTAGAGCAGAGATAAAAAGACCTAATCGGACTTGATTGAGTTCAGCCTCATTGGTTGCGGCTATATCTGCAATTACCAAGGCAACAGTCATTCCCATTCCTGCAAGTGTGGCAACTCCGAATATTTCCTTAAAGGAAATGCTGGCTTTCCCACCTAATTTGATACACATTGCAGCAAAGATTGTGATTCCGACTATTTTTCCTATTGACCGTGCAATCACAATCGATACGGTTGTCGAAGAGCCAAAGCTTGAAAAATCAATGTGCAATGGAATATTGACAGCGATAATCACCGGAACTATAAAGTAGGTAGAAACTGGAGAAAGAATCTTGATAACTTTGCTTAACTGATGTTTGCGCAACGGCAAAACAAAGCCAAGGCTTGCAGCTATAAGAGTGGAAATTGCCTTAACTGGTTCAAGGTCATCTCCGTAGAAGATTCCCATCACAATAAGGGAAAAGAGGTCATCGGCAATTGCTAAAGTAAGAAGGAAAATCCTTACCTGTGGATCTACTCGATTGCCAAGTAGGGACAAAACACCCAGTGCTAAAGCTATATCGGTCGGCATCGCACTTGCCCATACATGGGAGCCTGGATTAAGGGCTAAGTAAATGATCGCAGGAACAATCATTCCACCCACAGCACTCGCGACCGGAACTACAGTACTTCGCAGATCTTTAAGACTTGCCTTGATCTCTAAACCAACCAAAAAGAAAAAGATTGCTATTAGGAGATCAAGAAACATGACTCAAATCTACTATGTTGTGATTGGTTTCTCGTCATAAATCGCAGATGGAGCGACATAGAGTTCATGGTGAGCCAGGTGAGAGTCATCCAAAATCATTATAAAGACCATCAGAAGCACTCCAATCATTACTAAAGGAAAGAGTGCAAGTAGTGCCATTGAATTTCTCCGCATCGTTAATGTGACTGATGGGAGCAATCATTGTTTGAAAGCCTGTGGAAATAATTGGATGAGTCTGCGAATATTCATAGTGTTTATAAGAATTTGAAAACGAGTTCTTGTAGGAAAGCGCAAAGCCCGTCATTTCTGACGGGCTTTGTGGGACATACATCTTTAGATGTCGAAGTACAGTTCGAACTCAGCTGGATGTGGACGCAAGCGAACATAATCAACCTCTTGCTTGCGCTTGAAATCAATCCATGTATCGAT
>CAIXPV010000191.1 GCA_903921405.1 uncultured Actinomycetes bacterium | reverse complement strand
TGCTTAGTTTCTAATATTTAATTCGCTCTGTACCCGATTTAGAGTACTCCTGCCGATTGCGATTACAGAGGCATATCTCTCAAGAGAGACCGGCCTCACATAGAACTAGAGTGCTAGCGTGCAGCCGCAAAGCCCAGTTTGATGTCGTTTTTAATGTCCTCAATGTTTTCAAGGCCAATGCTCACGCGCACCATTCCAGGAGTGATTCCCGCTTTAAGCTGTTCATCAGGGTTTAACTGTGAATGCGTTGTAGAAGCTGGGTGAATAACTAAGGAACGTACATCACCGATATTGGCGACATGGCTAAAGAGTTTTAAGCCTTCAACAAACTTACGTCCAACGGGTGCACCGCCCTTGAGTTCAAATGAAAAGACTGCGCCAGCACCTTTTGGCGCGTACTTCTTAGCAGTTGCATTCCATGGCGAAGATGGCAGACCTGCATAACTAACATGGGCAACTTCTGGTTGATTTTCTAACCACTCAGCTAACTCTTGCGCGTTTTGTAGATGACGATCCATGCGCAGATTTAATGTCTCAAGACCGTGGGCTAACAGCCAGGCATTAAATGGTGAAACCGATGCACCGATGTCACGTAGAAGTTGCAACCGTGCTTTGAAAATATAGGCAAGGTTGGCACCAAAAGTCCCATTCACGCCCAGTGTCGTGGCATAGACAAGATTGTTATAACTTGCATCAGGCTGGTTAAAGCCTGGGAACTTTTCAGGATCCTTTGCAAAATCGAAGTTGCCTGAATCAACAATGGCTCCAACCATGGCGTTGCCATGACCCGATAGAAATTTAGTTGCTGAATGCGTAACGATATCGGCGCCGTATTCAAAGGGCTTCGTGACATATGGCGTAGCAATGGTGTTATCAACAATCCACGGCACTCCTGCTTCATGTGCAATCTTTCCAATGGCCTCAATATCTAGCACGGCTCCAAGAGGATTTGAAATTCCTTCACCAAAGAAAGCCTTTGTATTGGGGCGAACCGCGCTGCGCCAAGCATCCATATTGCCTGTGTCATTAACGAATGTAACCTCAATACCGTACTTGGGTAGCGTGTAATTAAAGAGATTAAACGTTCCACCATAAACATTTGAGCTTGATACGACATGGTCTCCAGCTTGAGCAACATTCATGATTGCAAAGGCCGTTGCAGCCATGCCCGATGCGACTAAAAGTGATGCAACTCCACCTTCAAGTGCAGCAATGCGTTGTTCCACTGCATCCTGCGTTGGATTATTAATACGCGTATATACGTTACCAGCTTCAGCAATTCCAAAGAGATTTGCTGCATGCTGAGTATCGCGAAATTGATAAGCCGTCGTTTGATAAATCGGTAATGACCGTGACCCTGTTGTTGGATCCGGAGATTGCCCAGCATGGATTTGGAGAGTTTCAAAGGCCCAATCGTTTTTTTCGCTCATGCCAGCAACTCTTTCGCACCTGCATGCAAATTACAAGGACTTAGAGTTAATTAATTACTGCATAAGCAATCAGCAATACCCCTACGATAAGTGTTATTACTTGACTTGCTCGTGCATTCAACACCTGAACCATTGAAGGAATCCAGGTTGATAAAAGTACAACTGCTCCTGGAATGATTATGGTCATGCTGTGCGCCCATACTCCACTTTGGCCAGTTTGATAGCGTACATTAATTAATCCCAGTGCAATGAGCAGATATCCGCCCATTCTGTAGTTATTTATCAGATTACTTTTCATTAGTTCAGCTCCTCATGGTAGAGAAATGGGGTGCCGATTTCTCGACACCCCATCCTTAATCTAGTTAATTAGTGATCTTCCTTCATGCCTTCAGCAATTGACTTCATGCGTGCGATCTTCAAAATCGTAAGACCGAATACGCACTTAGCCAGAATGTCAGCGATTGTGTAACCAACTTGCACGCCAACAAACTGCCCTGCAGATGCCATTCCTTCGCCCATACCTAAAATATAGGAGACTGGATAGACACCCCATGTTGCAACAAGCAAAAGACGCAAACGACCAACGGTCTCTGCAACGCCTGCTGGCTGATTATTGAGTGATTTACCAAGCTCTACAAAGAGTACATAGAGGATGTATAAGAATGGAATTGTAGATAGAACGCCATAGAGAACCTGAGTGTTCTGAACATTTGAAACTTCTCCTGGATAACCAAGTGCAATCATTGCAGCAGATGCTGGAACAAGACGCATGATTAATGAACGAGAAACTGATTTGGCAAGTGCAAGTACTGCAACTACTTCAACAAGAAGTAGCGGAACAGTAAGCAGCCAGTCCACATAGCGGTAAGCCTCATTAAATGATCCCTGAGCACCTGAGATATTTACAGACATGTCTGTAGAAGACTCATTAAACGAGTTAAAGATTCGCATGTAGTGATAGCCGGCAATAAATGTAACCATCGATGACATGACAAGTGCATTACGATATTTAGCTAATACGCGCTGTTGAGATACCAGTGTGTACACCGTGCAGGCGAGCATTGAAACTAGCCCAAACGAAAATACGTTATAGACCAGATTCCATTGATTACTATCAAGTTTCAGCATGAATATATGCCTCCGTGAGTTGACTAGATACAAAACTCATTTGAATTCTGCAGCCTCAGGCCACGTGGAGACCTCGAGGAGCTCCCGTGACCTTCGGCACGAATAATTGTGAGTTACCTGAGAGGTTCTCGCATCTTGAAAATCACATGACAATCGCTCAATAGTCCCGTCATGACAGGGCTATTGAGCGATTGACCGTACTGCTAGTGGGGCTAGTTTCCATCCCAGGTAGACATTTCACCTGCAAAGGGATCTAGGCCCATTGGTCCAATCTTCAATGCATATGTGTGGAACTTCTTCATATTAAATGCTGAACCAAGACGGGTGCGCGCATCTTCACGCGCTTTCATCCAAACGCGCTCTCCCACTTTGTAAGAAATTGCTTGCCCAGGCCAGCCCAAGTAGCGATCAGTTTCACTGCGTGAATGATCCTCATCAAGTAAAGCCTGCTCATTGAGAAGTTTACGCGAGCTTTGCGCATTCCATACATTTCCATCAAAGTCGGAATAACCAAGATGCATTCCAATATCTACAACGATGCGAGCTGCACGTAGAGCCTGTGCTGATAGATATCCCATTTCAATTCCTGGTTCATCAAATGCTCCCAGTTCATTCATGAAGCGTTCAGCGTAGAGCGCCCAACCTTCACCATAACCACTTATCCATGCAGCAGTTCGCTGAAAACGAGTTAAACGATCCTTCTCAACTGTGACAGTTCCAACCTGTAAGTGGTGGCCCGGTACAGCTTCGTGATACCACGTTGACACTAAGTGCCAACTACTGACCTCATCTTTACCAAGCATTGGAATCCATGTTGTGCCAGGGCGCGATAAATCCTCTGATGGTCCATTGTAATAAGGCGCAGATGCACTGCCTTCAGGAGCTAAGCGAGCTTCACAAATCTTGATGCGATCATCGATCTCAAAGAACTCACCGTCCATGCGCTTGATCGCTGCATCTGTGAAATCTTGTAGGAACTTAATTACATTCTCGCCACCTTTGATGACGTACTTAGGGTCATGATCTAAGACATCTGCAACTTCACGCAGAGTCTTTGCGCCTGGCTTAATTTGATCGGCCAGAACCCACATACGATCGTTAATAGCTTTTAGATCCGCCATTCCCCATTCATATGTTGCACGTAAATCTAACTTCGCACCAGTGAAATAGCGTGACCACACTGCATAACGTTCGGCTCCAACTGCATCATTAGGGTTAGCTATTGGCAGGTAAACATTCTTGAGTGTCAGTGCAGTTGCAGCCGATGATGTTTCAGCTAGCTTTGCTGCCTCGTGCATCGCTGGGTACTTTCCATCTGGATCAAAGTTCTTGGCCATCTGGCTGTATCCGCCAGTGGCATAGCTCTCTAACTGCTCAATAACTCCCTTGACTTGACGCTGAGCAGTTGTCTTACCGTTCTTTGCAACCGTAAGAATGGTATCTAGCCACTGCTTATGTGCAGTATCGACTGCAGCTAGACGCTTAGCAATGTTGTCAAAATCTTGAGCAGATTTCTTTGGCATTAATTCAAAGATTGATCGAATACTCGATGGTGGTGAACGAAGCACATTCCATAGAACAAAGGATTCTTGGCTATCGTGTAGTTCAAGTCCGGACTCAAGACGTTCAGTCATAACGGTCTTAGCGATTCGATCAATCTCATCGCCTGGCTTCAGCGCAGCCAATTTACGCAACGTTTCGCGAGTTAACTCTGCTTTTATTTCAGCTGCTGCAATTGATAAATCATCTAATTTGTCTTGGTTCAAGCCGATGCCTAGATGGGTACAGTTCATTGGACTCAACGCCGCTACTTGATCGATGTATGTATCGCTGATTTCGAAGATTTCTGATCTATATGTCATTGGCTATTCTTATCAGCGCATCTGCGCTTTGTCGAGAGATATGCTTGTGATGTGATTAAATCCCAACTCCGCGGCTTAATTTCGCATCGGGGTTTTGTCAATTTAGTCGGCGCCCGTTTTATCTCCAACATTGGTAACGGGCTATCCCCTATCGCACTTGCATATGGAACGTTAAGCCTCACTGGTGCTACCGGAAAAGATCTAAGTTTTGTGATGTCTGCACGGATTTTCCCAATGATTGCCTTGATGCTATTTGGCGGAGTCATCGGTGATCGATTTAGGCGAAACCGTATCGTTGGTGGTGCGGATATGTTGGGAAGTCTCTTTGTCGCAGTAAGTGCGATCTCCTTTATTTTTGGTTTTGCCTCCGTGCCACTTCTGGTTTTTATGGGATTACTTTTCGGCGTCCTCAATGCCTTGTGGTGGCCAGCAATGTCAGGCGTGTTGCCAGCGTTGCTTCCAAAAGAGAAGCTAAAAGATGGCAACGCTGTAGTTGGCTTACTGAGCAACCTTGGTTATGTCATAGGCGCTCTGATGGGAGGAGCATTAGTTACATTTTTTGGATCTGGTTGGGCACTCTTGATTGATGCGCTTTCATTCTTTACTGCCGGAGTCCTGGTGTGGAACCTAAATGTACCTGCAATGGAAAAGCGCGAACGTACATCTGTTTTTAGCGAACTAAAAGATGGTTGGTTTGAATTCAAATCTCGATCATGGGTAGTGACCATGGTTATTGCTTTTGTCGGAATTAACGCTTGTTTCGAGGCTCTAGTTCAGGTCCTGGGCCCACTTGTATTTAATGAAGGTTCTAATGGTCCGCGTAACTGGTCATTTCACTTGGCGGCCCTTACCGCGGGGATGATTTGTGGCGGCGTAATTGCACTAAAAGTTCAATTAAGACGACCCTTGTTATTTGTCATGATTGTCATTGCAATCTCTGCGATCTGGGATTTTTCTTTGGCGTTGAGCTCTCCGCTCCTTATAACTTTAAGTTGTGCTTTTGTTGCTGGTATTGCAATTGAGATTTACTACGTTAACTGGAGCACCACCATGCAGTCCCATATTCCGGAGGAGTCGTTTTCTAGAGTTAATGCCTACGATGCTTTCGGTTCATTCGCTTTAGCACCTCTTGGAATTGTCGTAGCAGGGCCACTTGCCATGTACTACGGAGTACATACCATCTTGTGGATTACCGGAGGGGTGACTTTTGTCAGTGCTTTACTGGCGCTAAGTATGAAGTCAGTGCGAAACCTTCGGTAGCAGCCAAATAGTCAAAGGGGCGTAGGCTTGGCTCATGAGCGAACAGCCAATAGCGCCACCAAAATTACGCGGCTGGTTTCACTTAGGTGCAACCCCAGTTGTAATTATTGCCTCACTCGTTTTATTTATCTTAAGTAAATCCTCGCTCAAGTTTGCAGTTGCAATTTATTCAATTACAGCAATTATGCTCTTTAGCGTCTCGGCAATTTATCATCGCGTTCCTTGGATTCCATCTAAGAAAAAGATTTGGCGACGCTGGGATCACGCAAATATAAATCTACTCATCGCAGGTTCTTATACGCCTTTTGCTGTTGCCTTACTTGAAGGTCGAAGTCGCGACATTCTCTTACTTGTTGTTTGGATTGGCGCAGCCGCTGGAGTCGCAATGCGAATTTTTTGGTTGGGCGCTCCACGATGGCTCTATGTCGCAAATTACTTGTTGCTCGGTTGGGTTGCCCTTGCGTATATGCCCCAGCTATATCGTGCCGGTGGTTTATGGGTCCTACTACCAATCGTGATTGGTGGGTTGTTTTATTCAGTGGGGGCAATTTTCTATGCACTCAAACGCCCAGGTAAAACCGCGACGTACTTTGGATTCCATGAGCTCTTCCATATATTTGTACTGGCAGCGTGGATTTCGCAGTATGTCGCTATTTCGGTGGCGATTTACAGTAAGTGAGGCCTTGCTCTAACCTAAGGCTCTAGATTCGCGATTAGTGAGGTGCGTAATGGCTGAAAAGAACTCCTTCCTTAACTGGGTCGGATTTAAAGGTGATGAGCCGAATGCACCGTCGTCGGTTGATCGAATTCGCGAGCTTGAATCACAACTTGCAGACTTACGTTCTCGCCGTGACATTACCGGTTTAACTAAAGAAGAGTTTGAAATTTTAGCAACTGAGACTGCCATGGCCATGATTAAGTCGGCCCAAGCTCGTGAGAGCAAGGCACATTCGATTTCCTCGCGCTTGGTTGCAGAAACCAACCGTATTACTAAGGAAGAAATTGATGCGGCAGATTCCAAAGCTCGATCAATTTTATCTGGAGCTGAGTCGCGTGGTCGTAAATATATACAAACTGCTGAAGAAGAAGCGGGACAACTAGTAGCCCAAGCTGAAGCCGAAGCAGAAGCACTTATCGAATCCAAGAAGCGTGAAGCGGCATCACTTGCACTGCAGGCACGCCGCGAAGGCGAACGTATCGTTGGTGAAGCCACTGCCGAAGTATCAAATTATCGCCAATGGTTAAATGGCGTGATGGGTGAAGCCGAACGTTTATATAAAATACAGACCCAGTCATTAGATGCCGCCGAGGGTGCGATTCGTCAATCAAGGTCTCGCCTCGATTCAGCATTTACTCGCCTTGCCGAACTGCAAAAGAGCGTTGTTGAAAACCTAAATCCCGATGACACGATTATTGATTCCGGACCAATCAAAGTTTCAAGTGAGCGGACCAAAGTTGCTATTAGCGCTCCTAAGAAATCAGTGAAGAAGCCGGTTAAAAAAGCCGTCGCCAAGAAAGCAGTTGCAAAGAAATCTTCACGACCTAAGTAGTTAATGCATGGCCACTGCCCGCGGAATCCGATACATCCCTGCCATCGATGGCTTGCGTGCAGTTGCAGTAGTGGCCGTGATGCTCTACCACTTGGGCTTCTCATGGATTCCTGGTGGTTTTCTCGGAGTTGATCTCTTCTTTGTGATTTCAGGGTATGTAATTACCCGATTGCTTCTGGATTCAATCGCGCGCAGCGGTGGATTAGATCTTCGAGCTTTTTATAAGGCTCGAATCCGTCGCTTAATTCCCCCGCTTGCCTTCATGATCATCGCAACCAGTATTTATATCGGAATCTGGGCACCAGAGACGATGCGTCGTTTTGTCACTGACTCACCATTTGCCCTCTTTGGCGGAATGAACTGGTGGCTCGTCTTTCGACATACCGACTACTTTGATTCCATCGCCAGGCCACCGCTTCTGCAACACACATGGTCACTAGGGGTAGAAGCTCAGTTCTATCTAGTGTGGCCTTTGATCCTGCTCTTAGTGCTTCGCTATTTTGGCAAAAATAGAATTCCAGGGGCCGCACTTTTCATTGCTGCAGTATCAGGAATTGCCTTGCTGGTTGTCTCTTTTCAAGTCGATGCCGCAAGTGCTTCGCAAATTAGTCACGTGTACTTCGGCACCGATACACATAGCATCGGTCTTTTTCTAGGCGCAGCTTTAGCCGTCAGTTGGATTCCGCAAAACCTTAAAGAGAGTGTGAACCAACGAGCCCAAGATTTTATTGATGGTATCGGAATCTTTGGCTTTATAGGAATGATCGCCACCTTCCTCTTTATAAATGAAAACGATCCAACACTGTACAAACTTGCTTTTCCTCTTGCTGGAATATTTGGGTGCGCAATCATCACTTCAATTGTGCATCCTGCTTCTCGCTTTGCGCCAATACTGAGCAGCAAGGTTATGGTCTGGATCGGAGAGCGTTCTTATGCAATCTACTTATGGCACTGGGTGGTATTTCAAGTAACTCGACCAAGTGTTGATCTTGAAGGTTCGACGTGGGCCTTGTTTGCGCTAAGAATTCTCATTGTCTTTGCTCTTGCCGATATTTCACTTCGACTAGTGGAGCTTCCAATTCGAAGCGGTTTGGTTGAATATTGGTTTAAGGGAATGAAGTATCGGACTAAGAAAGTTCAGTTACGGCAGAAATCAATTCTGGCGATTTCATTAACTATTACCGTAATTGCTCTGAGCACAATCAGTGTTCATGCAATTAATCAAAGTGATCGTGAAATGTCGTTGGTAAAAGCCGAAATCAACCAACCTATCGAAATGTCGCCCCAAGTTGATTCGCCAACCGATACTCCCGGACTATGGGTTACGGGAGATTCGGTGATCCTAGGAATTCGACATGAGTTAGATGTACGCCAGCACATTTCGCTTATTAACGCCCGTGTTGGGCGTCAGGCCCCTGAACTCATAGATGTGATGACTCACGACAAATTGAATATGGCTGGGGCAACAGTAATTTTTGACTTAGGAAACAATAATAAATTGACCGAGGCGCAAGTTGTCTCGATCTTTGAAGAAGTCAAAGATCAGCCACGTATCATTGTGGTTAATACAGCCGTGCCACGCGGTTGGCGCGATGAAAACAATGCTCTAATCGCTAAATACTGCCTTCAATATGGGGCAGTCATGGTGGACTGGGCGGCAATCTCCCTTGGCCATCCTGAGTTCTTTGCACCTGACGGTGTCCACTTAGTACCGGCGGGTGTTCGCGCTTATGTGGATGCAATTTCAATTAATCTTTAGTTGGCAATAAAAAAATAAACCCCCACGAAAATCGTGAGGGTTTATTTCATAAAACTTTACTTAAACTCACCCGGGATTCCAAAGACTGTTGCGGATGCGCTTTGACCATCTGAGTAAACAGATGAAACACGGAACTGAGTCCACCCAGTATCTGAGTTCTTAGTGACATTCTGAGAGAGTTGATCAGCTGGAACAGTGGCAATTGTTGTCCAATCGCCAGCTCCATTTGCACGAATCTCTACGTTGTATCCAGTCAAGCCATCTATGGCAGTTGGTGCAACCCAGCGAAGCTTTAATCCATCTGTGCTCTTGAGTGCAACAAACTTTGACGGTGCTTCAACTGCAGCAACCGCGGCTGTTGTCTCTGTTGGTGTAGCTGATGCAGATTCGGTTGGCTCTGCAGATTGCGACATTGATGGCGCAGGTGCTGCATTATCGCTTTCAGAGCCAGACTTTGACCACACTATTGCAGCCAGAATAACGATTCCTGCTATAACTAAAAACATTACGCGTCCTGAAGCTGATTGCTTAGGGGCTGCAGCTGGCTTAGCAGCAATAACTGGCTTAGCAGAAACAACTGGTGCAACTGGTGCTACAGGTGCTGAAACTTTTATAGGGGCAACCTTCTTTGCAACGCGCTTTGCAGGTGCCTTCTTAGCAACCTTCTTTGCAACGCGCTTTGCAGGTGCCTTCTTGGCGACCTTCTTCTTAACTGCAGCTTTCTTAGCAGTTGATTTCTTAGCAACAGCCTTTTTAGCTGAGCTCTTCTTAGTCGCGCTCTTTTTTACTGCGCGCTTAGCAACGGCCTTCTTGGCGACCTTCTTTTTAGCAACAGTTTTCTTAGCCGCACTCTTCTTGGCGACCTTCTTAACTGTGCGCTTTACAGGTGCCTTCTTGGCGACCTTCTTTGCTGCGGTCTTCTTCTTTGCGGCCACAATTACTCCTTGGATAGCGGTGCGCACGTAAGTAACGCACGTCGATAGGACAAGGCTACCCCAGGCCTTCCAGCATTTGTATGACTTGCGGTGCTAAAGAGCGCAGCGATTTTCCTCGATGGCTCACAGCATCCTTTTCCTCTGCACTCATTTGAGCCGATGAAATAGACATTCCAAGCGGTGCAAATATGGGGTCATATCCAAAGCCCTGATCCCCAATTGGCGCATGCAGAATTCGGCCATGAAAAAGCCCCTCTGCAACGACTTCGCGGCCATCTGGCATGACTAGTGCGGCTACGCAGGTGAAGTGTGCGCTTCGTTTTTCGTCGGGAATATCCCGTAGCTGACTCAAGAGTTTTTCTAGGTTAGCTACATCTTTGCCGTGTTCACCTGCCCAGCGAGCCGAAAGAATTCCAGGTGCTCCATCTAGTGCGTCAACACACAAACCTGAATCATCAGAAATCGATGGCAAGCCTGTCATTGCTGCGGTGTATCTAGCCTTCAGAAGTGCGTTTTCTTCAAATGTATGTCCAGTTTCCTCAACATCTTCTAAATCTGGAAATTTATCAAGGCCGATTAGTTCAATGTGTCCCGGCGCTAAACTCTCGAGAATTCTACGAAACTCGACAATTTTTCCCTGATTACGCGTTGCAAGAACTAATGAGTGTGACATAAATAAAAGCTCTAACGATTACTTCGCTAGGACGGCTTTTTGAAGTGCTCTCAACTCCGCACATCCAGCTACTGCAAGATCTAAAAGCTGATTCAATAGGTCGCGATCAAAGGGTTCACCTTCTGCGGTTCCCTGAACTTCAATGAAGCGAGAATCCCCGGCCACAACAACATTCATATCGGTTCCGGCACGAACATCTTCTTCATAGCAAAGATCTAACATCGGAACTCCATCAATGATTCCAACACTGACCGCTGCAACTGAATCACTGAGTGGATTTGCTGTTGCTTTAATATGTCCTTGGCTCTTGGCCCAAGTGATTGCATCGGCTAATGCAACGTATGCGCCAGTAATTGCAGCCGTACGTGTGCCACCGTCAGCTTGCAATACATCGCAATCAATCACAATTGTATTTTCGCCAAGCTCTTTTGTATTGACGATTGCACGCAGTGAACGTCCAACTAGGCGTGAAATCTCTTGCGTACGGCCACCTAGCTTTCCCTTAACGCTTTCACGATCAGAACGGGTATGAGTGGCACGAGGCAACATTGCATACTCTGATGTAACCCAACCTGTTCCACTATCTTTTAACCAGCGAGGAACTCCCGGTGAAAATGATGCAACGCACAATACGCGTGTCTTGCCGAACTCAACTAGAACTGAGCCTTCGGCATGATCTAGCCAGCCGCGAGTGAATTTAATGTCGCGCAGGTCATTAACTTTTCGCCCATCATTGCGTTCCATGTAGTGCTCCTAATTGCCTAGTTAATTTATTTCTAGAGATCTTGATGCTCTACTCGAGTTACTTCTGGACCTAGAAAACGGCGAGCCAAACTTTCAAAGGCCTTGGCGTCACCAGTTGCTAAGAATGTATGAGTTGGGGGCAAAGCTTGTTGAGCCCGAAGCTGATTAGTCTCGACCAAAGTGCGATATAAATCCTTCGCAGTTTCTTCAGCACTTGAAACAAGCGTGACACCTTCACCCATCACATATGAGATCACACCGGTTAGGAGCGGGTAATGAGTACACCCTAAAACTAATGTGTCCACGTTGTTTGCCATTATTGGTGCTAAATAGTCGCGTGCGATCTTCGTAATTTCTGGTCCAGATGTTTCACCGCGTTCTACAAACTCAACGAATAGCGGGCAGGCAATCGATGTAATATGAAGTTGAGGTGCGGCGGCAAATGCATCTAAGTAAGCAGCTGAATCGATTGTTGCACGGGTACCGATGACGCCGATATTGCCGGTACGAGTTGCAGATACCGCGCGGCGAACAGCAGGTTGAATAACTTCAATGACTGGTACTGAGTAACGCTCACGCGCATCGCGCAACATTGCAGCACTTGCGGTATTACAGGCGATCACAAGCGCTTTTACGCCTTGTTCAACTAGAAAATCCAGTGACTCTAAAGCAAATTCACGTACCTCAGCCAGTGGTCGTGGTCCATAAGGTCCACGAGCTGTGTCGCCTATGTAGAGCGTGGATTCATTAGGAAGTTGATCCAGAATCGATCTGGCAACGGTCAGCCCACCTACACCTGAATCAAATATTCCAATTGGGGCATCACTCACGGCGCTAAGCCTACCCTGCGATATACCTATCTATAGAGCTTGGTCCATCAATGCCAGAATCAAACTCTCTTGTAACCAACCTAGCCAGCTATACACGGCATAAACACCGCGCAGTGGGTCATCAGGTGCCAGAATCTCTAACTCTTCATGGCTCTTTTCTTCAACTCTTAATCGAACGCCTAACGCTAAGCGAATGTCATTAATTGCACCCAACCACGCATTAGCTCCTTCATGATCGACTTCAACACTTCCATCTGGTGAACTCTTTAAATCAATTCGCATAGACATTGCATGTGCAGTTTTCTTTGCCCTCAAAGTCGCTTCGGTGTATCTACGAAACTCAGATGCATCGACTTGATCGGCATATGCATTGGGTAACAATCGAAGCAAAACTTCATCTTCAGGCGGTGAATCGTGACTGGTAATTCCAACCATTGCAGCAAGTGGATCGGTACTGTGGTGATCTTTTCGTTCGCCCAGTAGTTCAATTATCTGTTCAACTAAATTCACTAAGACTTCACTCTCGGCTGCCAAGAAATCTGCTACAAATGCATTATCGCCATGGCGTCTAAAACCGGTTTGGCGCTCTTCAGGTTCTTGGCTCATATATTTTGATCTTCACGTTGAAGTGTTGCCCAGAGTCCGTATTCGTGTAGACGCGCAACATCATGTTCCATCTCTTCACGGCTGCCGCTTGAAACGACGGCTTTGCCTTCAGTGTGAACTTTCATCATTAGCTCGTGTGCTTTTTCTTTAGTAAAGCCAAAAAGCTCCATTAATACGTAGGTTACATAGCTCATAAGATTGACTGGGTCATCCCACACAATTGTTATCCAGGGTCTATCACTTCTGAAAATCTCCTGTATTGCTTCATCTATCTTGTCATCGAGCTTGACCATGGTTAACGCACCACTATTGAACGCTCTGACGAAAGAATTGATTCGGAGCCAACAAGACCGAACACTCGCACTGTGATGACTCCTCTCTTAGCTTCAATCGTTGAAAGCGTGAACTCTCCATTTGAATCTGTCACGCTTTCTTTACCTATATTTTGCCACTTCCCGGCAGTGAATTTCTGCAGTTGCACTTTTTGCCCTGCGATTAAGGGAAACAGTTTTCCGCTGATAAGTACTGAGCCGCCATGCACAGCACTTGTGGGAGCTTTGATAAGTAGTTTGGGCGCAACCGTAACTGCAACTTCAGTACTCACTGAATCCGAGCGCTCCCACGTACCATCTGTTATCAGCTGGAAAGAGGCACTAGTTCCTAGAGTGATTGGGACCAACACTATGCCTGCAGCATCTGTTATCGATTCGGTAAATACAGACCATGCACTTTGATTAGTCCGCCTGATTTGTACATGAACGTTCAAACCTGCAATGGGAGTTCCATCTTTTAGTGTTATCTGGCCCTTGAGAGTAAAGATTTCACCATAATTGATTCGACCCTCTGCAGCGCCTTCAAGAATTGCAGTGCTGACAACAGTTTCCGGC
Source organism: uncultured Actinomycetes bacterium (assembly GCA_903921405.1). Taxonomy (GTDB): domain Bacteria; phylum Actinomycetota; class Actinomycetes; order Nanopelagicales; family Nanopelagicaceae; genus Planktophila. The sequence continues at coordinate 128 of CAIXPV010000191.1, read as the reverse complement.
GCAGTATCGAGTGCAACAGTGCGCATGGCAGTTGTTGCTGTTGGATCTTCCATTCCAAGTGTCCAGAGCGCAACACCACCTAATTGATACTTTCCAACAAGTTTTGTTCGTTCAGAATAACTGCGGTC
>CAIXPV010000190.1 GCA_903921405.1 uncultured Actinomycetes bacterium | reverse complement strand
TCGGCTTCGCGAGCAGTCACGCTCTGCCAACCATCGCCAAGTGGCCTCGATAGGATGATGCGCTCTGGCTCAAACCAGGCCCGCTCTGCAATCAGATTAGTCAGGTTACCGGCGGTTGCTGCTGGGACAAGGGCTGGGTTTGTGATTTCATTCATGGCGCTAACGCTAGCGTGGAGTTTCACAAATAGGGAAGAGGGGTAAACTCGAGTCATGAGCGATTTGAGTACATCTTCGATTTCAATTGAGGCCCCACTGTCGGCCGTTTCAGAACTGCTTTTTGCCCTCGATAAGTACCCCGAATGGTCGACATCGATTAAAGCCGTTGAGGTATTGGGCAGTGATGACCAAGGACGAATTACGAAGGCGAAGATGACGATCGATGCTGGAATGATGAAGGATCGAGTTATCTTAGATTACGACTGGTCCCAGGCTCCAGCGAAGTTGAATTTCTCTCTCGATGATGCCGATCTACTTACTGCTATGGATGGGTCTTATGAAATTTCGCGTATTGATGATGATACGACGCAGGTGAGATACTCATTGACCGTTGATTTATCTATGCCGATTCCAGCCATGATGCGTCAAAAGGCGGAAAAGGCAACGATTGATCAAGCCCTTTCTCAACTCAAAAGCGCACTAGAGGCATAACTTGTCATATTCGATTGGTATTGATGTTGGTGGTACGAAAGTTTTAGGTGGAGTCGTTGATGAAAACGGTAAAGTTTTAGCAACGGCGAGAAAAGATACTCCACATCAAGGTGGAAAAGCGTTAACGTCTGCGATCGCCGACATTGCTAAAGAACTATTAGCCCAACACAAAGTCTCATCGGTGGGAGTATCTGCTGCAGGATTTGTTTCTTCCGATCGCAAAACTATGTTGGCAACTCCAAATATCCCCGATTGGAATGGCGTTGATTTAGATAGCAAACTTACGGAACTTATTGGGTTACGCGTTGTCATAGAAAATGATGCCAATGCAGCTGCATGGGGTGAAGCCACCTTTGGTGCTGGGCGAGATCAAGAACACATGATGATGTTGACGGTTGGAACTGGAATCGGCGGCGGAATTGTTGTCAACGGCCAGCTCTACCGTGGCGCATTTGGTATTGCAGCAGAGTTTGGTCATTTACGAGTTGTTCCAGATGGTCATCTATGTGGCTGCGGTGCACGTGGCTGCTTTGAACAATACGCATCAGGCAATGCATTACTGCGTCATGCACGTGAGGCGATAAATGCAAGTCCTGAAGTGGCTAGAAATTTATTATCTAGAGGAGATGGCACCGTTGCCGGATTAACTGGTCAGGCAATTACGGAGGCCGCGCGCGATGGAGATCCAGTTGCATTAGCGGCATTTAATACAACGGGTCAGTGGCTAGGTGCTGGAATCGCTTCGCTATCAGTGTTGCTAGATCCAGCATGTGTTGTAATTGGTGGAGGAGTCATTGATGCAGGTGAGATTCTCTTGGCACCAACACGTGAATCTCTGCACCGCAATATGCCATTTGCTGGCAAACACCCGTATCCGCAGATTATTGCTGCCCAGTTAGGTAATGAAGCCGGGCTTGTTGGCGTAGCTGATTTAGCACGCCGCTAGTTTTCACAAGGGTACGTAAGACCAATCTGACTTCTAATCTGATCCATTGTCTGCATTACTGCCAGAGTCTGACTCCAAGGCATCAACGCTGATTCCAGCTGACCATTGCTCACAACGCGCGCCATCTCTATAGCTTGTTCACGAAGCCCATGCCCGAGATATGTATTTGGATATTGCGTTGTAGTGCCATCAGTTAGTACTACCCGCATTGATGCAGGATTATAAAAAATGCTATCGATTTCTAAACGCCCTAGTAATCCAGATATCACTGCTCGACAAGGTGTTCTGGCGATCATATTTGTAGTGATGATTGCTTGCGCACCACTCTTGTAATCGAAGATCGCACTTGTTTGGGCATCAACACCGCGATCGGTCATTACGGCACTCGATGTAATCGTGTCAGGGGCACCCAAAACCATATGCGCAAATGAAACGGGATAGATCCCTAAATCAAGTAAGGCCCCACCTGCCAGGTGAGGATCAACTAGTCGCGCGATACCTCTATCTGCTAAACGTTGACCGTGATCAGCCTCTACGCTATAAATTTCACCTAGAACTCCACTGATCAATATTTTGCGAACGCTAGCAATATGCGGCAGATAGCTGGTCCACATCGCTTCAAGTAAGGCAACGTTATTTGCTTGCGCGGCTTTAATCATCTCTTGAGTTTCAACGGCAGTAATTGCAAAAGGTTTTTCGCAAAGAACCGGTTTCGATGCATTGAGCGCAAGCAATGTGTGCTCTTTATGCCATGGATGTGGAGTTGCAACATAAATTGCATCGACATTGTCATCGTGCACTAATTCGGCGTAGCTGGCATATGCCCGTGCTCCCGGAGTTTTCTTTGCAAACTCTTGCGCTGTGAAAAGAGAGCGGGATCCAACAGCTGTCACAACATGACCATTAGCTAATCTAAGATCCTCAACAAATGCTGAGGCGATTCCACCGGTTCCTAAAATTCCCCAACGAAAATTACTCATACCCTGCTTCCGTCATCATCGTGGTGACCACGATTGAACCAGCGCACAAGTGCATCTTTTGCGTTAAGAAAAGTTGCGCGCAGGCTCTGTGCCGGGGGAGCCGGTGCAATAAACCTGTCGGCACGATCAAAACTATCTAACTCATCAAGATAGGTTGTTGGAGAGGACTCGTCCAGAGAAAGTCCCTCCACTATCGATTCAAATTCGCTGCGAATGAGTTCGTTCTCATCCTCGCCCTGGTTATCGGAGAAATTCGGCTCTTTGCTCACCCTCAGATAGTGTCATATGCAGCGATAGCGAGGTAAATTAGGCACGTGTTCAACAACCTTCCCTACGGCATTTTGAGGGCCTTCCTGACCCCCTTCTTAATGAGCGCTTTTCGTCCCAAAGTTAAAGGTCTGCGCAACGTGCCTGCTAAAGGGCCAGTAATTATCGCCTCAAATCATTTATCCTTTAGCGACTCGATATTTATGCCATTGGTTGTGCCCCGCAAAGTAACGTTTCTTGCAAAGAGTGAGTACTTCACATCTCCTGGACCAAAAGGCTTGCTCAAAAAAGTAACCTTCAAAGCCTTGGGCCAAGTGCCAGTCGATCGCTCAGGTGGCCGACGCTCAGAGGCGGCCTTGATTACAGGACTTCAAGTTTTAGCCGAAGGTAAGTGCTTAGGAATCTACCCTGAAGGAACACGCTCTCCTGATGGTCGACTCTATAAAGGGCGCACTGGAATCGCTCGTTTGGCGATTGAATCAGGTGCTCCAGTTATTCCAGTGGCAATGTCTAACACCGACAAGATTCAACCGACTGGACAAGTTATTCCAAATCTTCACCGCGTAGGTATGGTTTTTGGCGAAGCAATGTACTTTGATGGCGACTCAACTGATCTGCAGTACCTGCGCACTGTAACTGACCAGATTGTCGCAAAGATTGCTGAGATGTCAGGACAAGAGTACGTCGATATCTATGCTCCCAAGAAGAGTAAGCCTGAGGATATAAACGTTGCCGGCGAAGAGGATTAAAGCGAATCTAATCCATTGCGAGCAACAAGGTATGTACATGTTTGGCACTCTGATCCTGGCTCTGGAAGCTCACCTTCAAGCACATTGATGAAATCTTCGATCGTTGCTAAAAAGTTTGGGACATCGCGCTCAACCGGTAAGTATTTTTGAGTTACTGAGAATCCATACGAGTTTTTATCCTCACCAATTGCTGAGACTGGATTCCATACAAGTAAACCAATCGATGCCACGCTGGCAGATTTACCTGCAGCTGGATTTTCTAGTGCGTAGGCATAGGCCTCTAGTTGAGGGGAGTAGAAGGCACCGTTATCGCGAGCGCTATCTGAGACTTTGCAGTCAATGAGTCCAATAGTTCCATCGTCATTCGTAGATACAAGATCGTACTTTCCAAGAATGCGCCAGCGTGTATCGCTGCCGTTAATGTGTAAGGGCTTGCTTTTTACCCATTCACCCCACTTTGTGACTGTGCCGGGACGAAGTGATGAATCGATAGTTGGCATATCGGCGCGATGAAAATGCTCCTCTTGCATGTTTGCAAAAGTTCCAACCAGCGGGAACTGGCCAGGCATAATTACTTTGTACCAGTATTTAATCCATAGACAGCGCTTACATGTTGAGAGACCAAAAGTTAAGTCGGAAGGAGAAATATTTTCGCGTGCTGGTTTGATAGGTTTTCTCATGAGGCTAGTCTGCCCTTAGCCACTGACAATTGCAGATATTAAGACTGCTATGCCTAGAAGAATCATTATCGACCCACCAGCGGCGCGCAGTTTTTCCAAGCGATTGGGATCCGTCGCTAACCATTGGCGCGCAGTGCCGGCCAATAAACCCCAAGTCCCATCAGATAGAAAAGCAAGAATCGAGAAGATCGACCCCAGAAGTATCAACTGCGCAGTCACGCTGCCACGTTCGCGATCGATGAATTGGGGCAACACTGCTGCATAGAAAACTATTGCCTTCGGGTTGAGGGCACCTACCCAGAAACCATCACGAATCGAACGCCTCACACTGGGAGCGATATCTCCTTGGTTTGTCATGTCAGCTGCATGCACGCGTCGATGTCTAATCGCATCGACTCCTAAATACATTAAGTAAAGGCCGCCACCCCATTGAACAGATTTATACGCTAGCTCTGATCGCTGCAAGATTGGACCAAGGCCCAGCGCAACAAATACTGATAAGACCAACATGCCGGCTGCATTGCCAGCGACTGTAGCGACCGCTGTTTTTCGCCCCCATGCAATTGCGCGAGCGATTGTAAATAAAACGCTGGGTCCTGGTGCCAACATGATGACCATCGCGGCCACGAGATATTCAGTTAGCCGCGATGGAATCACCATATAACTAGATTAGTTGTTACCTCGAGCTGATGCAATTGAGTTGAGAACTCTGTAACCGACAATGGCAACTAGCGTTGCATTGATGATTCCACTGAATGTGTAATCTCCACGAGTCCATGACATATCTGAAATACCGATAATCAAAGCCGATGCTGCGATTATCAAGTTAGTTGAGTTAGCAAAATCAACTTTGCCCTCAATCCAGATGCGTGCACCGAGTACACCGATCATTCCAAAGAGGGCTACGCCAACGCCACCAAGTGCGCCAACTGGAGTAGAGCTCAACACTGCTCCGAACTTAGGGGACAGAGACAAACCAATTGCTCCAATACCGGCGATCCAATATGCAGCCGTTGAATACACGCGGGTTGCCGCCATAACGCCAATATTTTCAGCATAGGT
>CAIXPV010000189.1 GCA_903921405.1 uncultured Actinomycetes bacterium | reverse complement strand
TCCAGTATGTGTTGCCTATGAAATCGATGGCAAGCGCGTAGAGGAGCTTCCAGCTTCGCAATCTGATTTCCATCACGCCAAACCAATTTATGAGTACTTACAAGGCTGGACCGAAGATATTACGATGGCTCGAAAGCTCAGTGATCTTCCACAAGCTGCGCAGGATTACGTTGCATTTTTGGAGAAGATTTCAGGTGCCCCTATGAGTGCAATCGGAGTTGGCCCGGGCCGCGATGAAACTATTGTCGTAAAGGATTTCATCTAAGACATGAGAATCCTCCTAGTCGGAAGCGGCGGTCGTGAACACGCTCTAGCACTAGGACTACACGCAGATTCTGTATGTACATCACTACATGTGGCACCTGGTAATCCAGGTATCGCTGAATTCGCCGAGTGTCATCCAGTGGATATTTCAAATAATGCAGAAATCGTTGCTCTGGCACAGGAAATCTCTGCAGATTTAGTGGTGATTGGCCCAGAGGTTCCATTAGTAAATGGAGTAGCCGATGATTTACGGCGACTAAAGATTGCAGTCTTTGGACCATCTAAGGCTGCTGCCCAACTTGAAGGATCCAAGACATTTGCTAAAGAGGTTATGGCCGATGCTGGAGTCCCGACTGCACATAGCTTTACATGTACAACGATTGGTGAATATGAAAAAGCTTTAGATTCATTTGGTGCGCCATATGTTGTAAAAGATGATGGCTTAGCCGGTGGAAAAGGCGTTGTAGTTACCAATGATCGCCAAGAAGCTTTAGATCATGCCATTGCATGCAAACGTGTAGTCATTGAAGAGTATCTAAATGGTCCAGAGGTTTCCCTCTTTGGCATAAGTGATGGAATATCAATTCTTGCCATGCAGCCAGCGCAAGACTTTAAACGTGCGCGAGATAATGATGAAGGATTAAATACTGGAGGCATGGGTGCATATTCACCGCTGCCATGGGCACCATCAGACATTATTGATGATACATATACGCAAGTCCTTGCACCAATGATCGCCGAAATGAATGCACGTGGAACCCCATTTGTTGGGCTCTTGTATGCGGGTTTGGCACTTACTGACCACGGAGTTCGAGTCATTGAATTCAATGTGCGATTTGGAGACCCAGAGACTCAAGTTTTAATTCCATTACTAAAGACGCCGTTGGCTTCATTGTTGTATAAAGCTGCAACGTCAGGATTAGCCGATGAAGTTTTGGAATGGAAAGATGATTCAGCTGTGACTGTTGTTCTAGCGGCAGAGGGTTATCCATCAGCGCCCAAAAGTGGTGGCGTAATTTCAAACCTGCCAATAATTGACAATGTTCAGATTTTTCATGCCGGCAGTTCAGTAACTGACCAGGGTTTGATTGCATCAGGAGGGCGGGTTCTTACCGTCACTGGAATTGGCTCTGATCTAACCGAGGCCAGAGATCGTGCATATCGCGCAATCAGTCAGATCAGCCTGCCTGGCTCCTTCTATCGCAGCGATATTGCCCTCAACGCGTCAGTGGCAGAGAAGGGCAATTAAATGACCGATAATTCACCTGTGAGCTTATTAGCCGATAGATATGCATCTGCTGCGATGCGTAAGATTTTTGCGCCACAAGAGAAAATCATTCTAGAACGCCGCTTATGGCTTTCGGTCATGCGCAATCAATCGGCTCTAGGACATCAAATTCCAGACTCTGTTATTGATGATTATAAAAAAGTGATTTTCACTGTAGATCTTGCATCTATCGATGCCCGTGAAAAACAGACTCGTCACGATGTAAAAGCTCGAATTGAAGAGTTCAATGCTCTGGCCGGTCACGAGGCGATTCACGCAGGAATGACTAGCCGAGATTTGACTGAAAATATTGAAGCGCTGCAAATCCGAAATGGTTTAGAAGTAGTGCACGACAAAGTTATAACTCTCCTTGCCCGATTGGGTGAACGCGCGGCTCAATATGTAGATCAACCAATTGCTGGCCGCTCACACAATGTTCCAGCGCAGATTACAACTTTAGGAAAGCGATTTGCTTCGGCAGCAGAGGAGCTCCTTTTTGCTTATGAGCGCTTAGTTGCATTGCAAGATCGTTATCCCATGCGCGGAATAAAAGGCCCAGTCGGAACTGCACAAGATTCAATCGACCTTCTTTCATCATCGGATTCGCACAATGCTTTAGAGTTAGCAATTGCTAAGGAGCTTGGTTTTAATCGTGTTTTAGATTCAACTGGTCAGATTTACCCACGCTCATTTGATTATGATGTTGTAACAACGCTTGTTCAATTAGCCTCAGCGCCATCTTCGTTGGCAACGTCGATCCGCCTCATGGCAGGAGCAGAGTTAGTCACTGAGGGTTTCAAAGCTGGACAAGTAGGCAGCAGTGCGATGCCACATAAAATGAATACGCGCTCATGCGAACGAGTAAATGGTTTATCTGTAGTTCTGCGCGGCTATGCATCAATGGTTAGCGAATTAGCTGGTGACCAATGGAATGAAGGCGACGTATCGTGCAGCGTAGTTCGACGGGTTGCTCTGCCCGATGCTTTTTATGCAATTGATGGCTTATTAGAGACCATGTTGACGGTACTCGATGAGTTCGGAGCATTTCCTGCAGTAATTGCCGCTGAATTAGAGCGCTACCTGCCCTTCTTAGCTACGACCAAGATTTTGATGGCAGCGGTAAAGGCAGGAGTAGGGCGCGAAGTAGCTCATGAGATTATTAAAGAGCATGCAGTCAAAGCCGCGCTTGGTATGCGAGAAGGCAGAGCTAACACACTTTTAGATGACCTAGCTAATGACAAGGGATTGCCACTAGACCGCGCTGCGTTAGATAGTTTGATAAGCACACCACTTGAATTTACTGGCGATGCTCGCCAACAAGTTGCTCGAGTTGTTAATCGCATCGTTGCGATTACATCCGCGCATCCTGCAGCAGTGCAGTACAAGCCCGGCTCTATTCGGTGAGCGGCTTCGGTCTTGCTGGTCCACCACCAGCTCTCAAGATTCCCGGGTGGACACACCTGCGCACCGGAAAAGTTCGTGACTTATATTCAAATGATAAAAATGAGATCTTGCTCGTTGCCTCCGATCGGGTTTCTGCATTCGATTGGGTCATGCCTACGACGATTCCAAACAAAGGTGCAGTACTCACCCAGCTATCACTTTTTTGGTTTGAGCTACTCGAAGATATTGTTCCTAACCATATAATTTCAGTTGATGTTCCACCGGTCGTAGAAGATCGTGCAGTAATCGTGCAGCCCCTTGAAATGTTTGAACTTGAGTGCGTGGCCCGCGGATATTTAACCGGAAGCGGGTGGAGTGAGTATCAGGGCAACAGTGCAGTATGCGGTAATGCTCTGCCTGCAGGATTAATGGATGGCTCTAAACTCCCTGCAACAATCTTTACTCCAGCGACAAAAGCTCCAGTAGGAGATCACGATATAAATATTGACTTTGAAACAGCGGTAAAAACCATTGGTCATGATGATGCAGCAACACTAAGAGAGCTAACAATTAAGTTGTATGAGACTGCAGCTGATTTTGCATACGAGCGCGGAATCATCCTGGCAGACACAAAGTTTGAATTTGGACGTAACGCTCGGGGCGAAATCATTCTGGGGGATGAGGCCCTCACCCCTGATTCATCTAGGTTTTGGGAGCTTTCCACCTGGTCGCCAGGCGGGGCGCAAGCCTCTTTTGATAAGCAGTTTTTGCGTGATTACTTAGTATCAACTGGATGGGATAGAAATAGCCCACCACCAGAGATTCCAGCAGAGATCGTTGAGAAGACATCGGTTCGTTATGAAGAAGCGTTTTATCGTTTAACTGGCAGCAAGTTCTAACACAGGGAGAAAATGACAATGGCAAAGATCGTGGTCGATGTAATGCTAAAGCCGGAAATTCTGGACCCACAAGGAAATGCTGTTGCATCTGCACTGCCGCGACTTGGCTTCACTTTCGCTACGTCGGTACGTCAAGGAAAGCGGTTTGAAATTGAAGTTGTTGGAGATCCAACTGCAGCTCAATTGGCTGAAGTAGAAAAAGCTGCTGAAGTATTGCTATCAAATCCAGTTATCGAAAACTATGTTGTGAGAGTAGAGAACTAATGCGCGTTGGGGTTATAACTTTCCCAGGAACTTTGGATGATCGCGATGCTGCGCGTGCAGTTAACGCAGGCGGTGCAGAAGCGGTAGCGCTATGGCATGCCGATGCAGATCTAAAAAACGTTGATGCTGTTATTTTGCCGGGTGGATTTTCATATGGCGATTATCTTCGCTGCGGAGCAATTTCACGCTTTGCACCTGTTATGAAACTGGTAATCGAAGCCGCAGGAAAAGGAATGCCTGTATTAGGTATTTGTAATGGTTTTCAAGTTCTATGCGAGTCGCACTTGCTGCCAGGAGCGCTTACTCGTAATTCAGATCTGCACTTTTTGTGCCGCGATCAAGAGATTGAGATTACTAATACGAAGACCGTCTGGACATCATCGTATTCGGAAGGACAAAAGATTGTGATCCCACTAAAAAATGGTGAGGGATCTTTCCAATGCGATGATGACACGTTGGCTCAATTAGAGGGCGAAGGTCGCGTGATAGCTAGGTATGTTGGGCAAAATCCAAATGGGTCTCGCAATTTAATTGCTGGAATCTCTAATGCACGAGGAAATGTTGTAGGCCTTATGCCCCACCCAGAGCACGCTATTGACACACTTACTGGCCCATCGGCTCAAGGACTTGGCTTCTTTACATCGATTCTGAATGCGATGGTGAAGTGATGTCGCTCGATACAGTGGCAATTGCCCAAAGCACCCCAGAGAATATTCAACCTTTTGCACAGCTTGGTTTGAAGCCCGATGAGTACGCACGAATAAAAGAGATTCTGGGTCGCCGCCCTACATCATCTGAATTAGCAATGTATTCAGTAATGTGGTCAGAGCACTGTTCATACAAATCTTCAAAGGTTCACTTAAAACAGTTCGGCGATAAAGCTCCGAAATCTGATGCGTTACTAGTTGGTATCGGTGAAAACGCTGGAGTTGTGGATGTCGGACAAGGCTACGCAGTAACTTTCAAAATTGAATCACACAACCATCCATCATTTGTAGAGCCCTATCAAGGAGCAGCAACTGGTGTAGGTGGAATCGTTCGCGACATTTTAACTATGGGAGCGCGGCCCATTGCAGTTATGGATCCACTTCGTTTTGGTCCAGCCGATGCACCAGATACCCGGCGCGTATTGCCAGGAATCGTTGCAGGTGTTGGCGGATACGGAAACTGCTTGGGTCTGCCAAATATTGGTGGAGAAGTAATCTTCGATGAAACTTATGCAGGAAATCCATTAGTCAATGCGCTATGCGTTGGAGTAATGAAGCACAGCGATATTAAATTGGCAAAAGCTGCAGGTGCAGGCAACCTCGTTGTCCTATACGGGGCCAAGACCGGTGGGGATGGAATTGGTGGAGTATCAGTCCTCGCATCTGAAACTTTTGGCGCAGGTGGTTCCACTAAGCGTCCAAGCGTTCAAGTTGGCGATCCATTTGTAGAAAAAATCTTAATTGAATGCTCACTTGAGATTTTTGCCGAAGATTTGGTCGTTGGTATCCAAGACTTAGGTGGAGCTGGACTTTCATGTGCCACAAGTGAGCTTGCGTCAGGTGGCAGTGGGGGCATGAAAGTAGCGCTAGATAGGGTTCCTTTGCGTGATCCGTCACTTTCACCTGAAGAGATTTTAATGTCAGAATCACAAGAGCGAATGTGCGCAATAGTTGCACCAGAAAAACTCGCCCGATTCTTAGAGATTTGTGCCAAGTGGGATGTCACGGTTACCGCGATTGGTGAAGTCACCGATGGCGATCGCTTAGTAATTACATGGAATGACGAGATTATTGTCAACGTTCCGCCACGTACCGTTGCCCACGATGGTCCAGTTTACAACCGGCCAATAAAGCAACCGGCTTACATCGATGACGTGAACTCACAACGAGTGAATGTACCAATTCCTAATAGTGCGGCAGAGATTAAAGCAACTGTTTTACAACTTGCAGCAACTCCCAATCTGGCAGATAAATCGTGGGTAACATCGCAATACGACAAGTATGTTCAAGGCAATACGATTCAATCACAGCCTGATGATTCAGGAATGATTCGAATTGATGAACAAACACATTTGGGTGTTGCGATTTCAACAGATGCGAATGCAAACTGGTCATACCTAAACCCATATCAAGGTGCAAAGTTAGCTTTAGCTGAAGCAGCACGAAACATTGCAACTGCAGGAGCCCGACCATTAGCAGTCACCAACTGTCTTAACTTTGGTTCCCCTGAAGATCCAGGTGTCATGTGGCAGTTTTCCGAATCAGTGCGCGGCCTAGCCGATGGATGTTTAGAGATGGGTCTTCCAGTTACAGGAGGCAATGTTTCTTTCTACAATCAAACAGGAGCAGTTGCAATCTTGCCTACCCCAGTCATTGGGGTGCTAGGGGTAATTGATGATGTACGCACGCGAACACCAATGAGCTTTGATAGTGCAGGCTTAGAGCTCTACCTTCTAGGTGACACATATGAAGATCTAGCTGGTAGTGAGTGGGCATTCATGCACGGCCAACGCGTGGGCCAATCGCCAACTGCAGATTTAGCCCGTGAAATGCGCTTAATTGAAGTACTCCTAGCGGGCCGAGAAGAAAAGATCTTTAGTGCAGCCCACGATTTAAGTCAGGGCGGTTTATCTGCAGGTCTTACAGAAATGGTGTTGCGACATTCAATCGGGGCGACAATCACGTTGGATAATGTTGGGATCTCTCTTTTAAGTGAAACTCCTGGCCGAGTTATAGTTGCGATAGTTACAAGCAAAGCCGAAGCTCTCAAAACTCTTGCAAATAAGTACCAAATAACTCTCTCGCATTTAGGTACCACTGGCGGGGACGCGTTACGAATTAATGATGCAGTGATTCCACTGGATGAACTTCGCACCGCGCATACTTCAACGTTTCCGAAACTCTTTGGGTAACGGCCATGCGCGATTCCAAAACCTTAGAGGACGTTAAGAGCACGCTTGCGCTTTTAACCGCTAAAGCACCAGGTCGAGCAATTGAAGTACGAATTCCACCATATGCGGCGGTGCAATGCGGTGACGGACCATTACACACACGTGGGACCCCAGCCAATGTCGTAGAGATGAATGCTCAAACATGGTTGGCCTTGGCGGCAGGTGAAATCCTGTGGGGCGAAGCGCTCACCAGTGGCGCCATCACAGCATCAGGTGTTCGTGCAGATTTATCCGAGTACTTACCGCTTAGGATTACATCATGAGCCGGCGCCCCGATGGATTGCTAAATCACAATATGTTGGATGCCGATAAAGGTCCACAAGATGCATGTGGCGTTTTCGGCGTGTGGGCACCAGGAGAAGAAGTAGCAAAGTTAGCTTTTTACGGTTTATATGCCCTACAACATCGCGGGCAAGAGTCAGCAGGAATCGCAACTAGTGATGGCAAGCGAATCCTCGTTTACAAAGATATGGGTCTGGTCTCGCAAGTCTTTACTGAAAGTGATTTAGCGACGCTGCCGGGTGATCTAGCAATAGGACATTGCCGATACAGCACTACTGGCTCAAGTACATGGGTTAATGCCCAACCTACGCTGCGCCCAACTAAGTATGGAACGCTGGCTTTAGCCCATAATGGTAATTTAACAAATACCGGCGAATTGGCCGAACTTGTTCAGAAACTTGAGCCAACAACTGGTCGCGATCGTGGTGCCACTACCGATACCGAGATCATGACTGCGCTTATTTCGTTGCAGAATGAGAAAAATGTTGAGGCAAGTGCAATCTCAGTGTTGCCACAACTTGAAGGCGCATTTTCTTTAGTCTTCATGGATGAACACACACTGTATGCCGCACGCGATCGCCACGGTGTGCGTCCATTGGTATTAGGCAAACTTGAAACTGGCTGGGTAGTTGCCTCCGAAAGCGCCGCTCTAGACATTGTCGGCGCTGCATTTGTTCGTGAAGTCGAGCCAGGAGAGTTCATCGCAATCGATGAGAATGGTGTTCGTTCGCAACGCTGGGCAGTCGCCGAACCTAAAGGTTGTTTGTTTGAATATGTCTATCTGGCACGACCAGATACATTAATCGCAGGCCAAGGAATACATGTAACACGAGTGGCGATAGGTGAACGCCTTGCTAAAGAGGCGCCAGTTGAGGCCGACTTAGTTATTCCAGTTCCCGAATCCGGAACGCCGGCGGCAATTGGTTATGCCAAGGGATCGGGAATCCCATTTGGAATTGGTTTAGTGAAGAACTCTTATGTTGGACGAACATTTATTCAACCATCACAAACAATTCGCCAACTGGGAATTCGTTTGAAACTCAATCCTTTGCGCGAGATCATTGAGGGTAAGCGAATCGTTGTCGTCGATGACTCGATTGTTCGCGGGAACACTCAGCGTGCAATCGTTCGAATGCTTCGCGAAGCAGGGGCTCGAGAGATTCACGTCCGTATCTCATCACCTCCTGTTAAGTGGCCTTGTTACTATGGAATTGATTTTGCAACCAGAGCTGAGCTAATTGCCAGCGGGTTAGAGATTGAAGAAATCCGTCGCTCTATTGGCGCCGACTCGTTGGGCTATGTCTC
>CAIXPV010000188.1 GCA_903921405.1 uncultured Actinomycetes bacterium | reverse complement strand
TCGTGGATCTTGGCGAAGCGACCATGCCAATTGACCGTATCCAACATCAACTGCAACAACGTGGGCAGCTTTACGACGCAACAACACATCAGTGAAACCGCCAGTAGAGGCACCAGCATCTAGACATCGACGTCCTTCAACTACTACTCCTGAAAATGCATCGAGTGCTCCAGCGAGTTTGTGCCCCCCGCGAGAAACAAAATCATCGCGTTTGCCAGCTAATTTAATTGACGTCTCGGCATCGACCATAGTGGCCGGTTTTGTGGCAGGGATTCCATTGACTAGCACGGATCTAGCTTCAATTAAATCCGATGCATTCTCGCGTGAGCGCGCTAGTTCTCGTCGAACGAGTTCGGCATCAAGACGAATCTTCATAGAGAAAACTTCCCCTTAAAGTCCATCGATGGAGGAGAGCGCAGTTGCCAACTTCTGATGTAGCTCTTCAAAGCGAGGAGCATGATCATTAATTGCCATTGCATCGATCTCGTGAAGTTCATTGCGAACCTCTTCCACTAAACTCTCATCGATCTGTGAGTTCATATCCATCTACTTGCTCGCCTTCTTGGTGGCCTTCTTCTTTACCGAAGCGGATTGTGCCGCAGCTTTCTTAGGTGCGGCTTTCTTAGGCGCAGCTTTTTTAGGTTCACTTGTGCCTGCGCTCTTTAACCGTGCGACCTCTTCCTTTAACGCCTCAAACTCACCGCGCTTGACGAAGCCCATCTTTGAGACAGAGCGTTCTACTTCATCCTCAATCTTCACCTTCAGTGCATCCCCGCCTTCACGTAACCACTGATTGACAGTTGCCGCTACATCCGATGCACTCTTGTCACCATCTGTAACTTTGGACAGGTAAGTACGAAGCGTTGAAAAAATATCATTTGCCATGCAGTGAGTCTATCTAAATTCGAACTATCTCAGCGGCTTCAACCTGCCAACGACTTGCGACCCCACCAGGGCCTTGCCAAAAACGCCTGTGTACCGAGCCGGAGATCTCAATCCATTCCGAGGCCTTGAGTCCTAATGCCAGGCGCCGGCTCTTGGCACTCCATGCCGCTATATCCAATGTATCGACGCCTTCGCGTGCAGCACGTGTAACTATAAGTCGAAACTCAACAACCTTGTCTCCGCTAGGCAGCTGCTTTTCAACCCCTGGCCCAGAAACTCTGCCTCGAAGCAGAAGATCATTGAGCGAGAAGTCATCCTCATCTGCCGTTACTTTTTTCTTCACCATATACGCCCCCTCAATTATGTATGTGGTGGCAGATTGCTCTACGGCACTGACCTTTCACACGCCTTGGCGTCTTGGGCTGTGTATAAGAATTTACTATCGAAGCTGCGGGTGTGGCCCAGCGCCGACATTTCCATAACGGTGGTTAACTATTGAGACGCTTTGCTCGTGCAACCAACGAGGAAGCTCTACGTCGGCGCGTGCAGCAACCGGTCGACTATCCACCGTTATTCCCCTTGCAAGAAGTTCCACTACTGGTGGCCTTTGTTCAGAAAGCCACCGTACTTTATCGCAGCTAATGATGACATCATCTGGTGTGCACCAGCGTATTGGCGTTCCTACTAAATCGGATATCCATGTAATGTACTCACGAATCTGCACATCCACATCTTCATCACAACATATGGCTACCACGTTTCCATAGGCTCGATATCGTTGATAATTCCGCTCAACTTTTAACTCGCTCATATCTAATGACTTCGAACCTACGGTGTCCCACCATGCTGTGGCCGCTTCTTTACTCGCTTGTAATGAGGTAAATGCTTGCCAGTTTCGAAGATTGCTCAGGTAATTAGCTCCACCGGCTTTGGATGTAGCACCGACGCTGCTTCGCTTCCAACCCCCAAATGGCTGCCGATTGACAACAGCTCCAGTTATTCCACGATTTACATAGAGATTTCCAGCTTGAACGCCATCAATCCATTTCTCGCACTCTTGAACATCCAACGAGTGCAGTCCCGCCGTTAATCCATAATCACCACGGTTTTGCATGTCTAGCGCTGAATCAAAATCTGGTGCTTCAATCACTCCAAGAACAGGTCCAAACCACTCATGCTCAAAACTCCATGAATCAGGTGTAACACCAATCTTCACACCAGGACTCCACACATAGCCACTCTCATCTATTTGTCGAGGTGCCACGAGCCAACTTTCGCCAGGATCCAAAATTGTCAGAGCTCGTTCTAACGCTCCTTGGGGTGGGTGAATAATTGGGCCAACTGCTGTCGAAAAATCGCGTCCAAATCCTATTGTCAGGCTCTCAACTGCATCTCTGAGTTGGTTTCGAAAGGCTGGATCGTTGTACACACTTGAATCGACAATCGCCAAACTAGCCGCACTACATTTTTGCCCTGCATGACCAAAAGCTGATTGCACTAAATCCTTAACCGCATTATCTATATCGGCACTAGCAGAAATCAAAATCGCATTCTTGCCACTTGTCTCGGCCATTAAATGTATCTCTGGTTTCCACTGCGTAAACATGATTGCCGTTTCAAAGGCACCAGTAAGAATCACTGCATCTACCCCTGTATGAGTCACTAAATATTTTCCAACCTCATCGTCTCGAGTTGGCAAAAATTGTAGTACTTCTCGCGGAACCCCCGACTCCCACAATTGGTTTACAAGTAACCAAGACGTTGCCACAGTCTCTGGAGCAGGTTTTAAAATAACAGCATTACCACTTGCAAGAGCAGCGCACACACCGCCTGCAACAATTGCATATGGAAAATTCCACGGTGGCACAACCAAGACAACACCTAATGCAGTTGAATCAACTTCCTTAGTTATTGCAGATAGAGCATAAAACCGCGCAAAATCAATCGCTTCACTAACTTCTGGATCGGCCTCGCTAA
The DNA here is from genome assembly GCA_903921405.1 of uncultured Actinomycetes bacterium. Lineage (GTDB taxonomy): Bacteria > Actinomycetota > Actinomycetes > Nanopelagicales > Nanopelagicaceae > Planktophila. The sequence continues at coordinate 4,446 of CAIXPV010000188.1, read as the reverse complement.
AAGTCTTACCAGCATCTCGTGACATTACGGCGATTGTGCGTGCACGTTGGCTCTGCATCAGAAGGGCGGCATCTGCCAATATTTGTGCTCGTTCTTGCACATCGCGATTGCTCCACTGTGAAAATGCCAAGCCTGCGGACTGCACTGCTGTATCTACATCATTCATCTGCGCAACACAGTAGCGATACCAAATAGCACCATCATCGCTAGGATCAATTCCAAACTCAGTTTCTGGAGTAAATGCCTCGGTGCCATCGATGACCAAAGGTATTTCTAATTCAGTAACAGAGTACTGATGTGAAAACTCATCGTGTAGTTTTTTGACCATTACAGGATTTGTAGGGTCGGCATCACTTTCGTTAATGAATACACCTTGTAAGAACTTCTGGTGGGCATCATCTAGAACCATAGTGTGACGTCTAGACAGTGTTGAAATAGAGTGCCGTTGGGAAACTGAGGCCAAGAATCGAGTTTGCTGATCCATGAACTCTTTATTGCCTACCTGCATATCAAAGGAGCTACGTAGATAGTTCTCCTTTGACGTGTTCTCATCCAGGCGCCTGACTAAATAGGCAACGGCAGTGGGGAAATCTTGATGTCTTGTAACGGGTGTATATAACAAGACGTTGCCAGTCAGGGCTGCTACAGATAGCGCTTCGGCATTGGCCATACCCTCTAACATTTCAATATCTAACTGCTCGTCCACTCCCCTTGCTTTTGCTACTTCTATCGCCCATGCAATATGAAAAAGATTATGACTAGCTATGCCGATTCGCACTGCCTTGGAATATTCAGGACGCAGCGCCGCATCAATTAATCGGGCATAACTTGCATCTACATCAGGCTTAGTGGAATACGGCGCCCCAACCCAGCCATGGAGTTCGGCTTCAGCTTTCTCCATCGCTAAATTCGCGCCTTTAACTAAGCGAATCTTTATCGTTGCGCCAGTCTTGTTGTACCGCTCTAGCGACCACTCTGCTAACTCTGCAAAGACGGCATGTGATTCGGGTAAGTAAGCCTGCAAAACTATTCCTGCATCCATTGCCGAAAACTCAACTTCACTAAGTAGTGATTTAAAAACATCTACAGTAATTCGTAAATCTCTAAACTCTTCCATATCAAGATTAATAAACACATTGGACTCTTGAGCTTGTCGATACAAAAGTCGGAGATTCTCAGATGCGCGACTAACCGAGCCGGCGTGATCGATGGAGATTAATTGGCTAACAATCGAGGAAATCTTTACCGAAGCATATGAAATCTCTGGACGTTGAACCAGTTCAATAATCGACTGCAATCGCGCTTTAGCCTCATGCTCTCCTAATACAGCCTCCCCAAGAAGATTAATATTTAAGCGCATTCCGAGTTTTTTTCGCATCTGAATATGCTTGCTCAATAGTTCTTTTTCGGAGGGCAAGATGATCCCCGTAGCGGCTCGACGGATTCGTAGATGCACAATACGCATAACTAAGCGTGGAAATACGTGGGAAGTGATACTTGCAAGCTTTATCCCGATGTAATCAAATCGACCAAGACCTGTGGCAGTAGCTAACCGTGCGCTGCGCCGCAAAGTACGAGCTGCTTGCGACATAAAACTGATGCGCATTACTTCATCAGTCAGTGACATAGTCAGAGCAACTGCCGATGAGTCTTTCAGAAGTCTGGAAAACCTACGTCTGTTTACCTCATCATCTCGACTCCGAAGTTTTTCAGACTCGGTAATTAATATGTTCACGAGAGCTATCGATGGCTCTACAAGCAAATCAATATCCGTTGACGTGGCTAGAGGTAGCGTGGGCACGTGTTCAATGCTAGCCATGTTTTTAAATAGCTTTTCCGAGATAAACCATGTCAGCACTCACGAAAGGAAACCGGTGGGGGTATTTAAGGTGAGAGGGAGGTCAATATGTGGATTTGGCAGTTGATAATTCGTCGTGCCAAAAAGGTTACCATCCCCCTCACTAATTAAAACTGTACTCCTCTTTTTACAATTCGTTGCGCCAAAACGTACAATTCTTTTCTTGCGGACATTGGCAGGGTTGCCTACAAATTGCGGCGCAGCGCCCTAATGGCAAGTTCGGCGTGCATTTCCACACCTCTACACAAAACGCTGTCGTCAAAAGTTGCCAAGGCGCTGTGGTTACTTGGCGCCGTTGCATAGTCGTCCGTAGTGCATGCGCCCAGAAACATATAGCTTCCAGGAACTTCAAGCAGGACTCGGGAGAAGTCTTCGGCCCCGGCAATAGGGAACTCCATCGGAGCATAAGAGTCTGGCCCAAATAGCTCCTTGGCTGTATCGGCTACAAACTGAGCGTGCTCAGGATTATTAATAGTTACCGGGTACTGCCCCATAACAATGGCATCTACTTCAAGGCCGTAAGCCTCGCCTATTTTTTCGCACAGCAACTTCGCTTCACGAAGTATTTTTTCACGTGCAATAAGAGAAAATGCCCTGATAGTGACTTCAAATTTTGCCTCACTCGGAATAATGTTTGCTTTGGTGCCTGCATGAAAGTAACCAACCGTGACAACAATAGGATCGAAAATATCAAATTTTCTTGTCACAAGTGTTTGTAAATCCCCCACCATTTGAGCAGCCACAACAACTGGATCCTTGGCAAAGTGCGGCATTGAACCATGACCGCCAGCACCTCGCACTGTTACATGGAGTTCATCGGCCGAAGCCATCATTGTGCCCGCTCTCGTCGCAAAAACATTGCGCGGTGCAAGTCCAGAAGAGACGTGGATTCCATATGCCGATGAGACTCGAACCCCCGCCGCATCTAATACGCCTTCGGCAATCATGTGAGCAGCGCCGTCTTGGCCCTCCTCGCCGGGTTGAAACATGAAGACAACATCGCCTTCTAATTGATCTCGATGTTTGGTAAGCAATTTAGCTGCCCCAACAAGCATCGTCGTATGCACATCATGTCCGCATGCATGCATCGCACCATCGATGGTGCTCGAGAAATCAATTCCCGTTTCTTCACTGACCGGTAAAGCATCCATATCCCCGCGCAGCAACACTGCCTTTCCACGTTTGGTACCCCGCAGCACAGCAGTCACAGATGTAGATGTTTTACCTAACGTAATCTCTAATCCAAGTCCATCCAATGCCTCAAGAACCATCGCCTGTGTCTCTGGCAAGTCAAGCCCAACCTCAGGGCGTTGATGAAGTCGATGCCTTAGTTCAACCAACTCTGATTGAAGTTCAACTGCACCATCGTGAATAGTTTTTGGCATTCTTGTTAGGCCCCTAAATATGCGTGAGAATGTTACGTGCGCAGAGCCTAATTCAAGAGTTGTTGCAAAGATAGTATGTAGGTACTTCAGGCCAGAGCGTTATAACCGCTCTGATGCATCCGTCGTTTCGTCAACATCTAATGCGGCACACTTTTCAAACCACTCTTGCGCTTCCTTGACACGGCCTGCGGCATGGAGCGCATCGGCGTATGCATATCGGAGACGGACCGACCACTCTTCACTTTCATTTGAAAGCTCTTTGCATGTAAGAGTTACAACTGCTGCATCGAGTTCGCCAAGATCTCGGCGTGCACCAGCTGCGACAATTCGCATCTCAATCTCTTCTGCTTTTGCTAATCTCTTTACTTCAGGAGATCCCGCCAAAGCCAAGGCTTTCAAAGGGTTCCCAAGGCCGCGTTCGCAATCGGCCATCACTGGCCACATAGTTACATCTCCTGAAATGCGATGGGCTGCGCGCAACTCTTTTAATGCGATCTCGTAAAAGCCTGCACGGTATGCCGCGTAGCCTGCTGATTCGCGAACAACAGCTAAACGTCCCGCATGATGGGCGGCGGCAACTCCGTGTTTATGTGCAAGAAGTGGATCGCTGTCGGCATATAGCGCCAAGCACTCTAAGTGTCGTGCAACAACTTTTGCATTTTCTGCCGATAATGATAAAAGTTCAGCGCGTAAAGATTTATCTAACTCTTCACCTGTAATCTCTTCAGGAATATCTGGTTCAAAGATTCGCGGACGTAATCTAGATTGATCGCGCTCCATTGGTGCAGGCCTTGTTCCCCGAACATCGCTACCATCGCGTGTTTGACGTGGAGCACCTGCTCTTTGAGATGATCCACCGCGAGCCGGTAAATCTTCACGGCTGCGAGAACTATTTGGTCCCGATGCTTTTCTAGGACCGCTGGATGAACCGGAAGGACGCGATGACGGCGAACGTGGATTAGATGGCCGATCAGATGGTGGACGTGAGTTTCTACGCTCTTCCATAGTGATCTCCTCTATTCTCATTTACAACATATGTTCATTAACAAGATTACTTCACGGGAAATAAAAAAGGGGCGCTCGTTAAAGCGCCCCTTTTTATAAAAGAAGTCCGGCGACGTTCTACTCTCCCACAAGGTCACCCGTGCAGTACCATCGACGCTGAGAGGCTTAACTTCCGGGTTCGGAATGGGACCGGGTGTT
>CAIXPV010000187.1 GCA_903921405.1 uncultured Actinomycetes bacterium | reverse complement strand
CGACGCGGTTGATGATTCAACCTTCGTTTCTCGCTGGTTAGCTGGAGATTTCGGTTCATCGGTTGCTAATAATGGTGGACGTATCGATCCAGACACCATGTACACCCGTTACTTCACATCAACTGGAAACCTGAACAAGGTAGCTGGTTATTCATCTGCAACTCTTGATGCTAACTTTACAAAAGGTAAGTCATCAGGACGCGTATCTGATCGTAAAGCCGCATACACAGCTATCTCTAAAGAACTAGAAGATAACGCTGTATGGATCTGGCTTTTCGCACCATTTGAGTACCGTATTACTACTAAGAACGTTACGGGATTCATTCCTCTTGCTACAGGTTCACTTATTGAACTTCGCAAGGCAGATCTCAAGTAAGTAAGAAAGGGACAGTGTGTGAAATCTCATTTCACGCACTGTCCCTTTTCTTTTAATGTGCAGGATGATTAGGCAAAGAGAGGACGGTGAGGCTACGTGAGTTTTAGAAGATTAATGAAGATTCCAGGCCTCTCACGCACCCTCAGCGTTCTAGCCACACTTTTTGGTATCTCGATTTTTGTATTTTTGGTACTTCGCGTCATACCCGGTGATTCAATTACGGGCGCATTTGGAATTGAGACAGGCGCACTTACACCTGGCCAAATAGCTGAGCTTCGTGTCTACTACGGTATCGATCAATCTCTTTTACTCCAGTACATCTCGTGGATTCATAGTTTCTTAACCGGAAAACTCGGTTTTGCTTACTCAACCGGCGTATCAGTTGCAACACTCACAAAATCTTCTTTACCCGTCACAATTGAGTTAGCCATAATTGGAACCGTACTTGGAGTCGTCCTGGGTATTGCAATCGGAATGTTTAGCGCTAAGAAACCTGGTAGCACACGCGATTTTGCTGGCCAGTTATTTGGGTTACTTGCTCTAGCTATTCCTGGCTTTGTCTTGAGCACCGGAATTGTTACTGTCATGGCAAATAAATTTCACTATTTTCCCAATGGTTATGAGTACATGACCCCTTGGGAGAACCCCTGGATGAACTTCCAGCAAATGATGTTTCCCGGACTAGTACTAGGTATAGCCGTGGCTGCTCCTGTTATGCGTACAACGAGATCTGCCTTACTTGAAACTGTAGATAAAGATTTCGTTCGAACCGCACATGGCAAAGGTGTACCGAATAATAAGGTCCAGTACCGACATGTTTTGCGCAACTCACTTATACCAATCGTCACCATGACAGGAATTCAGTTTGGATATCTACTCGGTGGCGCAGTAATTGTTGAGAAAATCTTTGCCCTACCAGGAATGGGGCGCCAAATTCTTGATGCGATTATGAAACGTGAATATGCCACCGTTCAAAGCAGCATTATGGTTTTTGCAATTATGTTTGTGCTCATTAACGTTGCGACTGATGTAATTTATCGTAAAATCGATCCACGGATTAAAAAATGAAAAATAAAGAGATTAAAACTAAAGGTGCTTTGCACTACTACTTACAAAGTACTAGTGGGATAGTTGGTGCAGTCTTAGTCCTCATAATGGTTATTGTTGCCATATGTTCTATTTTCGGAATCACTCCTTATGATCCAGTAGAACAACATATCGACAATATTTTACAAGGACCTTCGGCACATTTCTGGTTTGGCACCGATGATTTCGGACGAGATGTTTTCTCGCGTACTTTAGAAGGAATGCGGCGTTCCCTTACAGTCTCAATCACCGCTGTATCGTTAGCAACTATTTTGGGTGTGACTTTCGGAATTCTGGCTGGCTATGTTGGAAAGTGGTTTGATCAACTTGTAACGAGAGTCAGCGATGTATTTTTTGCCTTCCCAGCAATTTTGTTAGCTCTAGCTATTGTGGCAAGCCTTGGAAATGCTTGGTATGACACCGCGCTTGCAATTGGAGTTGTATATACACCGATATTTATACGTGTTGCTCGAGGTCCTGTTTTAACCGTTAAAGAGATGGACTACATCAAAATATCTCGAGTTTTAGGGTTCTCATCTTTTAGAATCTTAAGAAAACATATTTTTCCAAATGTTTTTGCGCCAATCGTGGTGCAGATTGCGCTATCGCTCTCGTGGGCAATTTTGACTGAATCAGGCCTGAGTTTCTTAGGTTTAGGCACTCAACCGCCCACGCCATCACTTGGTCTCATGGTCTCAGATGCACAACCATTAGCTGCCTTTGCTTGGTGGACTTTAGTCTTCCCATCACTATTCATCACAATCGTAGTTGTGGGCCTCAATTTAGTGGGCGATGGCTTACGAGATGCGCTAGATCCAGCTCGGAGAAGTTCATGACCCAGCCATTACTACTGTCAGTTAAAGATCTTGGGATTTCTACAGTTCAAGATCCGCGAACGCTTGTCAATCAAGTTTCGTTTGATATTGGTCTTGGTGAGGCTGTTGGAGTAGTTGGTGAGAGCGGATCTGGTAAGACGTTATCGGCTCTTTCTATTCTTGGTCTTCTACCTCGGGGAGTAGAAGTTGTGAGCGGCTCAGTTACATTTAAAGACAAGAACCTCTTAACCCTTAATAACGAAGAACTTCGTAAGATTCGTGGTAATGAAATAGCGATGATTTATCAAGATCCTATGACGGCATTGAATCCAGTGATGAAACTGGGAAAACAGCTGTTAGAAGTTATTGCATCACATGGTGGAATAAACGAGAGTTCGCAGAATCAAGTGCGTGCACTTTTATCAGAAGTGGGAATTCCAGACGTCAATAGAGCCATGGAAAGCTATCCACACGAATTTTCAGGTGGTATGCGCCAACGAATCATGATTGCAATGGCCTTACTTTTATCACCACAATTGTTAATTGCTGATGAACCAACCACTGCATTGGATGTAACAATTCAGCAGCAGATATTGGCTCTAGTCTCAGAGGCGCGTAAGAAAAGAAATATGTCAATGCTATGGATCACCCACGATTTAGGCGTTGTTGCAAACCTTGTCGATCGTCTTAATGTTATGTATGCCGGGCGCATTGTTGAATCTGGTACGGTCGAAGAAATATTTAGAAAACCAAAGCACCCTTACACGGCAGGACTCTTGTCATCATTACCAACGTCTACAGGTACAAACCGCGAAAGGCTTACTTCGATCTCAGGAGTGCCAGAAAAGCCTTGGTTAGTGGGTAATTCATGCGGTTTTGCCGCTCGATGCTCTCGCGCTCAAGCCCGTTGTCATTCGGAGGTTCCACCTACCGTTATCACTGACAATAGTTCGGTTGCATGTTTCTTCCCATTGGGAGGTAACTAATGAGTTTAGAGATAGAAGATGTTGAGAAGCTTTATAAAATCGTATCAACCGACACGGTAATCCATGCGCTCAATGGGATTGATATCTCGCTTCCGGCGGGTAAAACTTTAGGAATTGTAGGTGAGAGTGGCTGTGGAAAATCTACACTTGCTCGTTTGGTTACAGGACTAGAAGCTCCTAATCAAGGAAGTATTACTTGGAAAGGCTTGCCAATCCACGACGTCAATAAGGGAAGTTTTTCTACTAAGAAGTCAGTCGTTCAATTAGTATTTCAAGACCCGTACTCTTCGCTAAATCCCCGCCAGAGAATAGGTGATGCAATCAGCGAAATTATTACAGTTCATAACTTGGTAGAAAAAAATATGGTTGAAACGCGAGTATCCGAACTTTTATCCTTAGTGGGCTTAGCTGATGATTTAAAGAATCGATACCCTCATCAACTTTCAGGGGGACAAAGACAACGAGTAAGTATCGCTAGAGCATTAGCTGCTGAACCAAGCCTTTTAGTTCTAGACGAGCCTGTATCAGCGCTGGACGTATCAGTGCGTGCTGAAGTGATGAACCTTCTCTTGGATTTACGAGCAAAGCTGGGCCTAACGTATATTTTTATTAGCCATGACCTTGCCATGATCCGCTATATCAGCGATTTAGTTGCTGTGATGTACTTAGGAAAAATTGTTGAATTTGGAAGTTGGGAACAGGTTATTAATGACCCTCAACATCCTTATACGCAAGCACTTATTCAAGCCATGCCAGATCACACTGTTATCGGAAATCCAGAGTCCTTAGCTAAAACGCTCGAAGGCGAAGTGCCCGATCCAGTCAATTTACCGACTGGCTGTGCTTTCCACCTGCGTTGCGTAAAAGCCACTCCAGCGTGCGCCGTAGAGCCTCAAAGTTTGCGTGAAATCTCGTCTAACCACCTAGTCGCATGTATGGAGGCATAAAAATGAAAGTCATAGGAATGATTTCTGGTACGTCCTACGATGGCATGGATGTAGCGTGTTGTGAATTTGAACAAGTAGGTGACACGGTCGAGATTAAGCAAATTGGTTTTGAGAGTATTGAGTACACACAGGAGCTTCACGATTTAATTGCAGACTCCATGCCTCCTCGTCCGGTCACAATGGAACGTGTTTGCATTTTGGACACACATATTGCCCAAGAGTTTGCTCAAGCCGCTCTACACACTATGAAGAAATATAATTTTCAACCTGATCTCATAGTTTCCCACGGACAGACTTTGTTCCATTGGATAGACGCCGCTCATAAAGCTGTAGGCACCTTACAACTTGGTGAACCAGCATGGATTGCCGAAGAAACCGGTATCTCAGTACTGTCAAATATTCGCTCACGAGATGTTGCAGCTGGTGGACATGGCGCTCCGCTTGTAAGCCTTTTGGATCATTTACTTTTCAATGCAAGCGATGCACCCGAAGGTGCACTGAATCTAGGTGGTATTTCTAATATCACTGTTGCAGGAAAAGGCTTGACGTCAATTGCTTATGACATAGGACCAGCTAATGGATTAATGGATGCTGCAATTTTTGCGCACACATCTGGAGCGCGCGCTTTTGATGAAAGTGGCTTAATTGCAGCTAGCGGCGTCATTGACTATGCGCTTCTTGCAAAGTTCTTAGATGAGCCTTACTACAGTCTTCCAGCACCTAAATCAACCGGCAAAGAGCTATTTCACTTGCCATATATTGTTGAACGTGCTGGCGAAGTTAATACATGGAACTTACCTAACTTGGTAGCTACATTATTGGAACTTACTGTTGAAACTGTTGCACGCGATGTAGAAAAATTTGAACTAGCCAAGCTCTATGTTGCCGGTGGAGGCTCAGCAAATCCTGTGTTAATGGCGAGATTAGCGCAACGATTACCCAACTGTGAGGTACTTACGATGGCTGCACTTGGAATCGATCCTCGGGCAAAAGAGGGCGTAACTTTTGCCTTGATCGGATTTCTTTCTATGCATAATCAAGCCGGTCAGGTTCCTAGCTGCACTGGTGCTGACGGCGAAAGAATTTTGGGATCACTTACTCCAGGCATAAATGGTTTTCATTTACCTGCCTCAAGTAGTGTTAAACCGGTCCGAGTCAGAATAATTTAGAAGGTGCACGCATTTCGATCTCGGGAATTCTCCAGCGATCATCAATACGCTCTTGGCCGGTTTCAACGAAACCTAACGTTCGGTAAAGTTTGCGGGTTGGAGCGTTCTCTTTGAAAACCCATAATGTAATCTCTTCAAAGTTGCGCTCACGCAAAGTCGAAAGTACAAATTTGAGTAGTGTTGTACCTATTCCACGACCAGCACTATTTGGATGCACATATAGTGAAAATAAATGGCCAAGCGTTTTATTACTCACATCAACACCAACGCGCGCAACACCAACAGGTACTTTATTTTCTTCAATGATGAAAGTTATGCGATCGGGATGTGGCTGCACAGACAATGACCACATCTGGCGAGCTTTTTCTGCTGTCATCTCCTCTTGTACTTCTTTAGGTAATAATCCTTTATATGAGATTAGCCAGCAAGACCTAAATATCTCTACAAGAAAGTCAAGGTCATTCGGTACTGCTGGCCGAATTACATGCTCCATGAGGTACATACTATGACCAAAATAGTTGAAAGCTGGGTTAAGTTTAGGAAAGAGCCTTTGCGGGCAAGTTTTTCGACTTCACTTAGATCTGTTAATGAACTCACTATCGTTGAATTCCACATAAAGACCGATGATGGACATGAAGTCTTTGGAGAGACGGTTGAAACTCCAGCAATTACTGGAGATACGCTTGCCCAGATTGAAAAGGATTTAAGGACGGTATTACCAGAAGCCCTGAAGAATAAAGAGTTTGAGACTGCAGCGAGCTTTTTCAACTCCCATATTTCAAAATTGGACGTTACTAAAAGTGCTAAATGCGCCGTAGATATTGCACTTAATGATCTGCAGGCAATAATTGAAAATCGTACTTTAGGACAATTATTAGGATCTTCGGTAAAACACGTTACAACTGATGTAACTATCCCGCTTACAGAGATAAGTGCGATACCTAACCTAATCGCCGAAAGATCTGATTTTCCGGCGCTTAAAATCAAATTAGGGAAAGATCTGGTCCACAAAAATATTGAAAAAATTCGTTTAGTTCGAGAGATTATTGGGGTAAAAGGCTTGATACGAGTTGACCCTAATCAAGCTTGGAGCGTAGAAGATAGTATTGAATTTTTACATCACATTGAACAAGATTCACTTGACATTGAATATCTCGAGCAGCCAATATCGGCTCACAATAAAGTCGGAATGGCTGCTATACGTGCGCAGTGTTCGACGAAAATTATGGCTGATGAATCTATATATACCGTGGCCGATTTAGAAGAGTTAGTAAATGTGCAGGCTATTGACTTAGTAAATGTAAAAATCATTAAATCTGGCGGCATCACACCATCAATTGCGATTATTAAGCGTGCTAAAGAGTTGGGTGTCGACTTCTCTATTGGCTCGATGATGGAAGGTGACAAAGGCGTCTTGGGTGCCTATCTACTTGCCGGCGCTTATAAACCGGATTATTGCCATGATCTAGACGCAGCATGGTGGGCACTTTCAACTCGATTTACTTATGTCGAGGGTAAGGTGTCTATATGAGCACGCCAGGTACCGTTGTTGGCCATTCGATTAATGGCCAACGTAAATTTGTTGCCAAGGGCTTTAGAAGTGCTCTAGATGAGTCTGAACCATTAGAAATGCAGGTAGACACGGGCTTCGACTTAGCCTCACTCACGAAAATCGTTGCAACAACGGCTTCTATCATGGAGCTAGTGGCTGAAAATCACATGAATATTGATGACAGAGTTGCTACGTACTTGCCACTATGGGGTTCGAGCGAGAAAAACGAAATCACTGTTCGCCATTTACTTACTCACCGAAGTGGTTTAGCAGAATGGAGGCCGCTCTATATTTCTGCAGCAGAGGCTGACCAAGCCCATGAGTTGATTGCAACAACACCCTTGAGTTATGGAATAGATCAGGAACGTCATTATTCCGACTTAGGCTTTATCACTTTAGGGAGAGTTATTACTGCGATTACCCAGGTGAGCTTATTGGAAAGCTTCCAAAAACTCTCATTCGATAATGCGGCATTTAATTCAACCCAATTTTCCGTACCTAAAGATATCTCAAATGTAGCGGCAACATCGCGGGGAGATCGATTTGAGAAAAACATGATTCAATCGCAGACACCATATTCAGTAGTTGAAAAAGCAGAGGATTTCAAAAATTGGCGAACTAATATTCTCTCCGGAGAAGTAAATGATGGAAATGCTTTTCATCTTTTTAAAGGTACATCTTCGCACGCTGGCTTATTTTCAAATGCAGAAGACCTGTTGCTTTTTGGAGAATCATTCTTAGAAAACCCACAATTAAGTGGCTTTATAGCCGACACTTCTGATACCGATTTTCATTGTGGCTTTAGAAGTTGGGTTGATACTTGTGGCACATGTACAACACGTTTTTATGGACACACTGGCTTTACCGGAGTAGTACTAGCGTTTTCGCCCCAACATTCATCTGTAATTACCGTACTGAGTAATCGTTTACATACTGACGGCGAGTTGTTAACAACCGAGAGTATTTTCTTGCCTTACTTGAAAGATTTTCACGCACAACTGCATGCCTAAGTTTGAGCATATGTAAGTTTTATACTGGAAGCCGAAATCGCTTACGGGGGATGGCTTGAATAAGTTGGTCATCTATAAGCGTTTTTAGGGCTTTTTCTACTTGAGATTCATCAGGCCAGAGTTTCTTCAGTGCATTCTCGGTCAAAGACTCATTCTCACGTAGGGCTTGCACAATTGTTCCACGGCACTTGCGATCGGTGCCATGCCAATCTTGAGATTTCCGAACAAGTTCACTTTTTGGATACCCATTCTTGCGCCAGTTACATTGCGAAATGACAGGACAGAGTTCACACTTTGGATTAGCGGAAGTACATACGAGTGCACCTAATTCCATGGTTGCTGCTGCCCAGATATGTGCATCCTTGCTTGGCATTAATGTTTGACGTGAACTCTTTTCTCTCACTGTTGGTGCGGGCTTTGGGTGTTCATTGCCATCAATGATGCGCGTTAAGGTTCTGCGAATATTTACATCCATGACAAGTGAGCGCTGATCAAATGCAAAAGCCACGATTGCCGCAGCTGTATATTCACCGATACCAGGAAGTAGTTGTAGAGTTTTAGCATCACTAGGAACTTCATTGTTAAAATCTTCGGCGATTATTTGTGCAGCACCATGTAGCCGAAGGGCGCGCCTCGGATAGCCAAGTCGACCCCATGCAGTAATGACCTGTGCTGGAGTAGCTTGGGCTAAATGCGCCGGTGTTGGCCAGCGCTCCATCCATTCAATCCACTTAGGTAAAACGCGGTTGACAGGTGTTTGCTGCAACATGTACTCGCTGACCATGACTCCCCATGCGGATGTATTTCGCCATGGCAAATCGCGTTTATTCTTTTTAAACCAGTTAACTATTGGCTTTTCAAGCGAGTTCATTCGCCAGTTATTTTTACCCGTGAGAGTGCTTGATCAAGACGTGAAACTTCTACAATCTCCATGCCATCGATTACGGTGTCAGATCCAGTAGGTACTAACGCACGTTTAAAACCTAAACGAAATGCCTCCTGAAGGCGGCGATTAACGCCACTTACTTTACGAATCTCACCAGCTAGACCAACTTCTCCGATAGCGACTAAATCAGCTGGCAGAGCGAGAGCTTTAGCTGCCGAGGCCACTGCCAAAGCCAGGGCTAAATCAGCTGCCGGCTCTGACATTTTCATGCCTCCAACCGTTGCTGCATATACATCGCGTCCACCGATTCGAACATTGGCGCGAAGCTCTAAAACTGCCAATGTCATCGATGTTCGTGCAGAGTCAAGACCCGATACGACTCGACGGGCATTTCCGAAATCATTTTCTCGCCCTTGGCTAACCAACGCTTGGATTTCGGCCAACAATGGT
>CAIXPV010000186.1 GCA_903921405.1 uncultured Actinomycetes bacterium | reverse complement strand
CGAATCATGATGGCTATCGCACGAGGGATTGATCTCTGCGTGACCGTGACTCAACTACATGCAATCGTTGTTGCACGTTCAGCCTTTAACTCATCAATGAACTATGAGTCGGTCATGATCTTTGGAAAAGCTCGCGTATTAAGCGATGCCGAAAAAGATGTTGCCCTTGAGCGCATCACCGAGAAGCTGATTCCGGGGCTTTGGAGCTACGGGCGCCCCATGACTAAGAAAGAGTCGGCGGCAACAATGATTGTTGAACTGAGCCTGGACAAATTATCAGCTAAAGCCCGTACGGGAGAGCCATCCGATGATGAAGAAGATATTTCACTTCCTCTGTGGGCAGGGCTACTTCCACTTGAAACAAAGCTTGGAACACCAATTACAGCCACTAATGCCGCTGGAATCGCGGTCCCGTCACACCTTCTTTAAGTTAGCCAGCCGATCCAGAATCGGTGGATGCGAATAATGCACTGCCACATATAACGGATGCGGGTTTAAGTTACTCAGTGACTCCACTGATAACTTCTTCATCGCTGAGTACATATGCTCTTTGGCATCAGGATACGTATCAAGAGAATATTGATCAGCTTGATACTCATTGTGGCGCGAAAATGAGTTATTAATTAAACCAAGAACTGTTGATAGGGGAGTAAAGAGTAAGAAGAAGGCCACAATTGAAAGTTGGAAACTTGGGACATCTGAGCCCAAAGCCTTTGAAAGATTTGGATTGCTAAGTAACCAACCCATGAGCGAAAACATTATTAACATCTGTACATTACTAAAAGCGAACATGGTGTACACATGCTTGCGCTTATAGTGACCAACTTCGTGGGCAAGTACAGCCACGACCTCTTTGATTGTTAGTTTTGCAATTAAGGTATCGAATAGACCAATAATCTTTACCTTGCCCATACCTGAAAAGAATGCATTCAATTTAGTTGAACGCTTGGATGCATCCATCTCATAAAGCTTTGATAATGGAAATCCTTGAGACTGGCAGTAAGTCTCAATCTCATCCCGCAGTTCACCTGCAGGAAGAGGCTTTAACTTATTAAACATTGGTAAGAAGATTCGAGTACCAAAGATAAACATGAATAGTGAGATTGCCGAAACTGTTAACCAGCCGACTAACCAGAAGCTGCTTTCTAGCTGTTGGTAGATATATGCAATCAGATACAGAAGTGGGAGTCCAAGGCCAATGCTGAGCAACAACTGCTTAATCGAATCCATGACGAAGAGTTTCTTAGTCGTTTTATTAAATCCAAACTTCTCTTCAATGACAAAAGTTGAATAGTAACTCTCTGGAATCGATGTAAGGGTGCTAATTACTATCAAAATACCTACGAAAACAAGGGTTACTTGCAGGTTATTGCTGACATGCTCACGAATCACGGAATCTAGTTTCGCAAACCACCCCAGGATGATGGCAGATAAAATCACGGCAGTGCTGACAACAGATGAAATCATCTCAACTTTGTACTTAGCAGTACCGTATTCAAGTGATTTCTCATACTCGACTTCATCATAGATTTCAGCCGCTTCTGGGCTAAGAGGCGTGTTCTTAGACTGTTCATTGAGAAAGTTGATAACCATGCCTGCCGCAAAATCGATAAGTACAAAAGTGACGATACCTAACAGCAACCACTCTGAAGTTTTCATGATTTCCTTATCCGTTTAGAAGTGAAGCGAATGCGATTTCTACCATGGTGTTAAGTGATTTTTCACGATCCGATGATGGCATTGACTCATGTGTAACGACGTGATCAGAGACAGTTAAAATTGAAAGTGCACGACGATTCTTGCGTGCAGCAATTGAGTACAACTGATTAGCTTCCATCTCAATACCGAGAACTCCGTGAGCAATTAATTTCTGCGCAGCATCTGTCTCGTCGTAAAAATAATCCATCGAAGCGATTCCACCGATGTGGACATTGGGAAGGTCCTTTGATGCCTCATGTGCGGCAAGTAATAATTTAAAATCTGCATGAGGCGCAAAATCTAAATCATTTGTAAATCTGCGATTGATATTGGAATCAGTCGAAGCCGTCATAGCAAGGATTACATCGCCGATCTTAGTTTTTTCAAGCAGGCCACCACACGTACCGATGCGAATCGCAGTCTGAACTCCAAAGTGATCAAAGAGTTCATTGACATAGATAGATAGTGACGGCAGACCCATTCCAGTTCCCTGCACAGATACGCGCTCACCTTTATATGTCCCGGTGTAGCCGAACATATTCCGGACTGCGTTGTACTGCACGACATCGGACATGTAAGTCTCTGCAATCCATTTCGCGCGCAACGGATCTCCAGGTAGAAGTATGCGTTCGGCGATATCGCCCTTATTGGCGGAGATATGTGGTGTGCTCATAAAGTCAGCCAACCACAGTTGGATTCAGGAGTACCCTGTTTTCATGGCGATTTTGGTAATTGATGGGCAGCAGATTCACCTGCGCCTATCTACTCTTGAGCAGATAGCGGCTTTTTGGCCCGCCCCGCATGCCTCCATCGCCAATGTGGCCGGGGTCGAGTTCGTAGACAATCTATGGAGCACCCAGGTGCTGCAGGGAGTGCGCGCCCCAGGCACTGGATTGCCCTGGGTAGTCATGATTGGCCTTATGCGTAGGCTCAAAACCAAAGATTTCTGCGTCATTAAGGGCAGAAAACCCGGTGTTGTCATCACTTTTGCCTCTGGGCCCTACCAGCGATGGATCTATACCTTGGCCGGTTCGCGACACGCCGAGGAGAAGCTTCTGACGATTTTAGGCCAGATTCCCCAAGGGTAGGAGTAAAAGGGCCGTTTTGACTCTTTGAGCCCGCCTGAGTTACCCTTCACGTCTGCTCTTTTTAGAGCTTCTTTGCTTGTGCGTGTAAAAAGTTGAAAAACTATTTGCATCATCTATGCGAAACGGGTGCAACACACCCGACCGCGTGGGTCGGCAATTGAGCGTGAATAAAGATCAGTAACGAAGATACGAATGGAGATGAAGTGCCAACAATTCAACAGCTAGTTCGTCGTGGTCGTGCAGAAAAGACTACGAAGACAAGCACACCTGCGCTTAAGGGTTCACCACAGCGACGCGGAGTTTGTACACGCGTTTACACAACGACCCCTAAGAAACCAAACTCTGCGCTACGCAAAGTTGCACGTGTTCGACTTACCAGTGGCATGGAAATCACTGCTTACATTCCTGGTGAAGGTCACAACTTGCAAGAGCACTCCATTGTTCTAGTACGTGGTGGTCGTGTTAAAGATCTACCAGGTGTTCGTTACAAGATCATTCGCGGATCACTAGATACACAAGGTGTAAAGAACCGTAAGCAGTCACGTTCTCGCTACGGTACTAAGAGAGAGAAGAAGGCTTCCTAATGCCACGTAAAGGTCCCGTAGTAAAAGCTGCTGTCGTTGCTGATCCTGTTTACAACTCACCAGTTGTAACTGCACTCATCAACCGCGTACTTCTTCATGGCAAGCGTTCAACTGCTGAGTCAATTGTTTACAGCGCACTTGAAGGTTGCCGTGCAAAGAATCAAGTTGATCCAGTTATCACTTTGAAGCGCGCACTCGACAACATCAAACCAACTGTTGAAGTTCGTTCACGTCGTGTTGGTGGAGCTACATACCAAGTTCCTGTTGAAGTTAAAGCAGGACGTTCAACAACTTTAGCTCTTCGCTGGTTAATTGATTACTCACGTTCACGTCGTGAAAAGTCAATGTCAGAGCGCCTAATGAATGAACTTATCGATGCAAGCAATGGCCTTGGTGCTGCTGTTAAGCGTCGCGAAGACACTCACAAAATGGCTG
>CAIXPV010000185.1 GCA_903921405.1 uncultured Actinomycetes bacterium | reverse complement strand
TTGTGAGATTACATCCCTGTCAGTATCTGCAAGTGAGGCAAGGTGTTCATCGATCAGACCGGCTGGGGATGTGCCTAATCCTGGTGTTGATAGATGAAGGGTGCTTGTGAGCTCATTCTTAGACTCCATAACCCCTCCTTCACCGTCAACCTGAGGATGACACTAAAGGGGTGAGAGAGTTTGGTCAAGCGGTAATAGTTGCGTACTCGGTGTGATTTAAAAGATCACTCGGAGCGGCCGAAACCTCAATAATAGCCAGCCAACCAGCGCCATACGGATCGGAGTTGATTACCTCGGGTGAATTTGCTAGAGCATCATTGACGCTGGTAACAGTTCCAGTTACCGGTGCAAATAGTTCTGAGACACTTTTAGTTGATTCAACTTCTCCGCACACAGTGCCAGCAACAACGCTCTGACCTACTTTCGGAAGCTGCACGTAAACAATGTCACCGAGTGCGCTTTGCGCAAAGTCAGTAATGCCCATTGTGTAGAGATTGTCAGAGTGAGAAACCCACTCATGCTCTTTTGTGTACTGCAAGCCTTCAGGAATTATTGACACGTGCGCCTCTTATCTGCGAAATAGCTTCGCGTGCATAACCTATACCTGTCGAAATGTAGAGGGCAATGCCCCAGATAGCAAAACCCCATCCGACAACAAAGGCCATAGTTCCTAAGAAATTCTCGGTGTGAGCTAGTAGTAGAAATGGAAAGGCATACAGCAAGTTAAATGTTGCGGCCTTGCCTAAATAGTTCACTCTCAGTGGTGGCTGACCAATGCGTTGTAATCCGATGGTTAACACTGCCAAAATAAGGTCTCGACCGACTAAGAGCACGATTATCCATAGAGGAACAACATCTCGGATCAAGAAAACTACAAGCGTTGCAAAGATGTACAGGCGATCAATTGCTGGATCTGCAAGTTCACCAAAACGCGATGTCTGATTCCAGAGCCGGGCCAGTTTTCCATCGAAGTAATCAGTTGCTCCCCCGATAGCCAAAACTGCAATCGCCCATCCATCTGCGTGAAGGCTCAAGGTCAAGTAGATGAATAGTGGAATCCCAAGAAAACGTAAAAAAGTTAGCGCATTTGGAATTGACAGCAGAGATCTATCCATCTAATCGCGCTCTTTTACTCGTATCGCTACTTGAACCGGTGTTCCTGGGAATGAGAACTCTTCGCGCAAACGGCGCTCAATAAAGCGACGATACGAGGCCTCAATCCAGCCGCTTGAAAACACGACAAACTTAGGAGGGGCGATTCCAGCCTGGGTCGCATAGTAGATCTTTGGCTGCTTTCCTCCACGCACGGGAGGTGGGGTTGCACCAATGAGCGCGCCAAGGAAGGAGTTCAGCTTTGCCGTTGGAACTCGCTTCTCCCAACTTGCAAGAGATGTTCGAAGAGCCGGAGCTAGACGATCTCGGTGCCAACCGGTTTTGGCTGCAACGTTTACGCGCTGCGCCCACTCAACTTGATCTAGATGACGGTCAATCTCTCGATCAAGTTGATCGCGTCGATCTTCATCGACCAAATCCCATTTATTCATGACAATCACCATCGCTTTACCAGCTTCTTCAACCATGGTTATCACTCGAAGATCTTGTTCAGTGATTGGTTCAGAGGCATCCAATACAACGACTGCAATCTCGCAACGCTCTAACGCGCTTTGCGTGCGAAGCGATGCATAATAATCGGTTCCTGATGCTTGATTAGCGCGCTTCTTTAATCCTGCAGTGTCGATAAATCTCCAGATCGACCCACCGAACTCAATTAACTCATCAACTGGATCGCGCGTTGTACCCGCAACATCATCAACGATTGAACGATTCTCTCCCGCTAATGCGTTGAGCAATGAGGATTTACCCACATTTGGACGACCAATAAGTGCGACTTTGCGGTAACCATCTTGCGTTTGCGCTCCCCCGACTTCAGGTAGCTCGCTGACAATATGATCGAGTAAATCTCCGCTTCCTCTTCCATGAAGTGCAGACACAAAATAAGGTTCACCTAAACCTAAACTCCATAGTGCGTGTGCTTCTGACTCTTCACGCTCGCCATCGACTTTATTGCCAATCAAAATCAATGGCTTCTTAGCTTTTCGCAAACGCTGAACAAGAATGTCATCTTCATCCAATGCACCAACTTGCGCATCTACAACAAATGCAAGTACATCGGCCTCTTGCATTGCAATTTCAGCACCTGCACTCACTTGAACCGAGATGCCATCGGGCTTTGCTTCCCAGCCACCTGTATCCATAACGATGAAACGACGCCCACCCCACTCGCATTCGTATTGAATGCGATCGCGTGTTACACCAGGAGTATCTTCAACGATCGCTTCACGGCGCCCAATAAAACGATTGATTAACGTTGATTTACCTACGTTTGGACGGCCCAGAATCGCGACGATGGGAAGACCCAACAGCGATCGCTCGCGCAGAAGTTCCCAGATACGCTCGATGGTTTCATCTAGATCTAAGTGCGTGGAATCAATTTCAACTGCATCGTGAGCAATAGCCAATGGAGACACTGCACGATTTGAATCGATTGTGTCGCGATTATCGAGAGACCCTTTAACATCAATGTTTTTATCGTTAAGCTCATTTTCGCGACGCTGTGCACGTGCATCTAAATCTGCAGTCAAATAAATTTTTAGAGCAGCCTCTGGAACCACAACCGTTCCAATATCGCGACCTTCAACAACAATTCCCTTTTCAGCGCGGTCAATAATTGTGCGCTGGAGTCCAAGTAGTTCGGCACGAATCTGTGGCATAGCGCTGATGCGACTTACATTTTCAGTTACTGAATGACCACGTATCGCATGAGTAATCTGCACATCCCCTGCAAATACTTGCGGGTCATGTGGATCAGAAACAAAGCGAATGGGACGACTCTTTAGTGCCTTCAAAATTTCATCGGCAGTTTCAACTTTGTTCTCTAATGCAATCCACGTGATCGCACGATATAGCGCGCCTGTATCTAAATAATTCCAGCCAGCACGAACAGCGATTGCTCGCGATGTGCTTGATTTACCGGCCCCGCTCGGGCCATCAACTGCTACGACTATGCCCATGTCATGAGCCTACTTCTATTTACGAACCGGATGAACGTTCCATCCGATCGATGATAGATGCTGCGATAACTTCAAAGCGTCAGCATCTGATAATGCCAAAGTAATCAAAGCGTTTAATTGACCTGGTGAGTGCTCAATCGCTAAATCTTCTACGTTCACACCTATGGTTGCGCATTCATTAAAGATGGCCGCTAATTGACCAGGCTTATCATCGATGACAATGGGTAGATATGTGTATTGACGCGCACTGCCTCCATGCTTGCCAGGGATTCGAGCCCTTCCTCGTCCTCCGGCTGTGATTACATCTTCAATCGCCGATGTGTCCTCTAGAGCTTTTATCATTGATGTCAGATTGCCCTGAAGGCCAGTCAGTAGTGCGTGGATCTCAACTCGATTTGAAAAGATTATCTGTGACCATAGCTGCGGATCCGATGCTGCAATTCTGGTGGTATCTCGAAGGCCCTGACCGGCCAGTTCTAGCCATGAAGGATCCGCTGATTCCAGGGACATCGCTGTCAGAGAGGCAGTGATTTGAGGCAGATGAGATGTCATCGCAACGGCGCGATCATGCTCGGCTGCATCAAGAGTTATCTCACTGGCACCTAGAAGGCTGACCAATTGGCTCACGACTGCTAGTGATTGAGGATCGCACTCGGCAGTTGGCGTTAGAACCCAGCTGCGAGTGATGAAGAGATCGCCCCGTGCCGAGTGTGCGCCACCAATTTCACGTCCGGCCATGGGATGCGTAGGAACAAAACGCGACAAAGGTAAAGCAGAATTCTTAATGTGGAGTATAGGTTCACTCTTTACACTGCCAACATCCATAAACGTTGACTGTGGGTTTAGTGCATATTCTCTATCAATGACCAGAGGAATTGCATGTGTTGGCAGAGCCAAGACCACTACATCCGGAGAGGAAAACTCCTTGGATTGAGTCAGATCGGTAGCCAATCTCTGGGTCTCTTCATCACTATCGATCAGCTCTACCTGCACTCCCCTGGCTACTAATCCAAGGGCGATCGATGTACCGATTAATCCAGCGCCGACTATGCGTACGCGCTCAAGTGTCACTGTGCGATATCGCGGCGCAACGACTGGGCGCCGTGAAGATAGATGTGTGAGATTTTATCGGGGGTAAAGCTGGTGGTGCAGTGCATCATCACGCGGACCGTCTTATCTAAAGCTCCCGGAACATCGACTTCAACAGCTCCAATTAAAGGTACGGATTCAAAGCCAATCTCTCGACAGGCCGCTGCAGGAAAGGCGGCGTTGAGATCCGGAGTTGATGTAAATATCACTGAGATGACATCACTGGGAGTAAGAGAGTTTGAGCGCATCATGGCTTGAATCAGCTCTTTGACGCCAGTGCCTATAGCTTCCGGGGTATTTGCCGTTACCTGAACGGCACCACGTATCGCACGCATTCTCATGTGATAAGACTACCTTTCCGTATAGATATTGGTGTGCATTTAAATCTCTGCAAACACTTTAGTTAATAAAGCGATATAACCTTTTACCTGTTTTACTAAGAAATACCGACCCATAAAGTGGTGAAGCTCCATCTGAATGAATATCGATATAACGTTTTAAACCGCCCTTCCTGAGCGTAGTGATTGTCGATAAAACGCTATCCTACTCTTTATGTCGACATATAGTTATAACGATTATTACGTTAATAACGACATATCGTTAAGTTGCTATAGCCCTAAAACGTTACGTAGATTAGTTAACTCGCCTGAGTTCAAATCACGCCAGCGTCCTTCTGGGGTATCGCCCAGAGATATTGGACCAAACTTGGTACGGATCAGACGCAGAACATCGACCTCAACGGCCTCCATTAATCGTCTAATAATGTGATAACGACCCTCGTGAATAACGACTTCAATCCACGATGGCGAGAGCTCTTTGAAACTAAGGACGCGGCCCATTCCATCCTCGAGCTCGATTCCCTTAAGCAAAACCTTCTCTACCCCGGTCGGCAACTTTCCATCGAAGTTAATGATGTATGTCTTCTCTAGCCCAAAAGAAGGGTGGGTCGCTCTAAAAGTCAGATCTCCGTCATTTGTGAGAAGAATGAGACCCTCAGAGTCCTTGTCTAAGCGGCCTACATGAAAGAGACGCTCCTTGCGAAGGTCGATAAAGTCACTGAGAGATGGCCGTCCATCAGGGTCGAACATGGTTGACAAAACACCCTTTGGTTTATGAAGTGCAAGATAAGACTTAGTCAAAGAACGAGTTATTGTCTCACCATCAACTGCTACTTGAACTATTTCTGGGTCAAATTTCGAGCCCATCTCCCGAATAGCGATTCCATTGACCGTCACACGGCCAGATTCAATTAACTCATCAGCACCGCGACGGCTTGTAATTCCTGCATCTGCGATGATCTTATTAAGGCGCATTTCGCCCATGGCTATCCTCCCGACAGTCAGGAGAGGATTCTAGCGCGTGTACTACTCGCTTAGCGAATCGAGAATCTCATCCAGTCCATCAAGGTTTGGTAGGTACGGGGCGAGTGCTGGGAGATCCTCAAGGGAGTTCAAGCCCAATCGCTCTAGAAAATACGAGGTTGTGCTGTAGAGAATGGCCCCGGTCTCATGCTCAATCCCAGACTCTTCAACTAAGCCACGGGTAATAAGCGTCTTCATGACAGCCTCAACATTGACCCCACGGATCGCTGAAACGCGAGCTCTGGAGACTGGTTGACGGTATGCAACAACTGAGAGTGTCTCAAGGGCTGCCTGAGTCAGACGTGACTGCTGGCCATCTAGCACGAACTTCTCGACCACACTCACGTATTCGGGGTTACTGTAGAAGCGCCATCCCCCATTAATCTTTCTAAGAGAGAAACCCCGCTCGTCATAACTGGTGCTTAAGGTGGCCAGTGCGGCATCGATCTCATCGACGCTCTTCTCCAAGACTTGAGCCAAAACGATCTCCGTGACAGGCTCATCGACGACCATCAAAATAGCCTCAATTGAACGCTCAACCTCTACATTAGACATTTTCGCCACTTTCATCCGATTCTTCGAGCACTACAGGAATATCAAACTCATCAGTTACCTCTACATCCCCAGAGGCTGAGCCGGTCCACGAAATCTGCAACTCCCCTAAGGCAACCACTTGATCAAAGCGCAAGACTCCCTGGCGGTAGAGATCTAGAAGGGCCAGAAATCGGGCTACGATTACGAGCGTATTGTCGGCATCAGCGATGAGATTTCTAAAGCTCAGGCTCTTGGACCTACGTAGAGCCTCTACAACGCGCTTAGACTCCTCGGTAACGCTTACCAGGGGCAAGTGTAGGTGCTCGATCCCAACCACCGGAGCGGTTTTAGGGGTCAAGACACGCTCAGCGATTGCGGCAAAACGTGCAGCCCCAACGCCGATTAGAACCTCAGGCAAGAGCGCGCTCAAGGCGGGATCTAGGGCCACGACGCGCGCAAAACTGCGATCAGCTGCAGCGATGCGCTCGCTAAATGTCGCTGCAATCTCCTTGAAAGCTCGATACTGAAGCAGGCGCGCAAAGAGGATATCTCGTGCTTCAAGTAGGGCCAGATCCTCCTCATCATCGACCTCCCCGCTTGGCAGAAGTCTGGCCGCCTTAAGGTCGAGAAGGGTTGCAGCAACGACTAAGAACTCTGTCGCCTGATCGAGTCGCCATCCCTCACCCGATATTTCAAGGGCTCGAATAAAAGAGATGAACTCATCGGTGACGATGCTCAAGGAGATCTCGGTGATGTCCATTTTGTGGCGAGAAATAAGACTCAACAAGAGATCAAATGGTCCATCGAAGTTATCGAGGTGGACAGAAAACGCCCCTGCCCCAGCGGTATTTACATCGCTGGCAGCCTCCATAGATACATCCATGAGCGCACACTACTTCACTACTTGCCTCAGTCGGTATGCAACGCGTAGGCTCGCGGCCATATCTAGAAAGAGGTTTGACGTTTGAGCGCTAAATCGACAATTCGCGAAGAAGTCTCTACGACTTCAACTCTCTTGGGCAAAACGGCCAAGAAGTTCGATGTTCCATCTGCCATCACAGAGCATGGTCAGGCCAAAGTCATCGCAAACTTTAATCAAAAGGGCGGCGTCGGTAAGACGACAACGACAATCAACTTG
>CAIXPV010000184.1 GCA_903921405.1 uncultured Actinomycetes bacterium | reverse complement strand
GACCCTCTTCAAGGGACTTGTAACCGTTTCCTTGGATTGCTGAGTAGTGAACGAATACATCTTGTCCGCCACCATCAACTGCAATGAAACCGAAACCCTTTTCAGAGTTGAACCACTTAACTGTACCTGTTGCCATGTTTTTACTTTTCCTTCGATATGTGGGTGTTCGAGAAATCCTCGACCACGGTCTTCCTCTTGCGCCAGCGATACCGAATATGCATTACATGAAACGGGTACTGATTAAGCGTCGGACTGAGGCCAACTGTAGCGCCTACCCGCCCGTAAACCTAAAGTGGGACTGGACAGTTTGAGGGTTACAGGTGTGTAATTAAGACACTAGTAAGTGCTTTAAAGGCGGCCGGGGAAGGTCGCAATCGGCGTCCTTGCTAGGAGTTTTTGATGCAACGTTTAACCTCATCCTCCAAGGCTCTTGCCATACGGGGTCAGTTGATTATTCATAGCGCGCCATCTGCGCTGCGCCAACACATCGATTGGGCTATTCAGGAGTTGCTGGGTGCCACAGTGCAATGCCATTGGACGCCACAGCCATTGAAGGCCGGGACATATAAGTGCCGGATATCGTGGCGAGATCGCCAAGGGGTAGCCGCACAACTTGCAAGCTCGTTACGCAGTTGGCACTACATCACCTTTGAAGTTCAAGAAGATACCAACACAGGGGGAGAGTTATTTAGATGTACCCCCGAACTTGGAATCCATCGTGCGGTTACGGATTTATCTGGCGCAGTAGTTGTTACAGAGGATCAGATTGAGAATATCTTGCGAAACAATCATGATGAAGACTCGATCCGTGCAGGGGTATCACTGATTATTGGAAGTGACTGGGAGTACCAATTAGAACGCTTTCGTGGGGTCAATCACCAAGAGATTTCAACACTTCGCGCAATTTAGTAGATTATAATTTAGTCATGAGCCAATTAAATGAATCCCCAATCATTACTGTAGAACGACGCAAAGCGGTCACCATTATTATTTCAGCTGTCATTCTTTCATTAGCACTTGGAATCGGATTAATGAGAGTTGGTTCAGGATTTGCATCTCGCAGCAGCGATGGTATTACGGTGACTGGTTCGGCAAAGACAAGTGCAACTGCAGATAACGCCGTATGGACTTTGTCAGTAAGTCTGTCATCTCCAACAGTTAGCGCTGCAGTCAAGAAAGTCGATTCCGATGTTGCTGCACTTTCTAAGTATTTAACAGCCGGAGGAATTCCTTCTGATGCCTTGACTCTTGGCGCTGTTTCAACCTATGCCAATGAAGAGTATGTCAATGGAAATGCAACTGGACGCACGCTTTCTTATCGCGCTAACCGCGACGTTACTGTTCGCTCGAAAGATGTTCAGTTGATTTCAAAGTTGAGCCAAGGAATCGGTGCGCTCCTTGAAACTGGAATCAATGTTAACAACTATGGTCCTCAGTACTACATCTCTAACTTGCCTGAACTTCGCCCAGCGTTAATGAGCGATGCTATGAAGGATGCAAAGCTACGCGCCGAAGCACTTACTAAAGCCGTAGGCAGCGAATTAGGATCACTTGTAAATGTAAAGGCCGGTCCAATTCAAATAACAACACCAGATTCCACGATGACTGCCGACTACGGCGCCTATGACACATCTACTATTGAAAAGACTGTCACTGCCACAGTCTCGGTAACTTTTAAATCTAACTAAAGCGGAATATTGCCGTGGCTTCCACGGCGATGCGGTGCGTTAGCAATCGTTGTAGCAATTGCACTTCGTGTGCGATGAGGTTCAACTATCTCATCGACTGCCCCAATCTCAATGGCTTTGAGCACGCCACCTGAAACTTTCTCATGCTCTGCAGCCAGCTCTAACTCCATGGACTCACGCTGTTCTGCAGGGATATCGGCAAGTAAGCGTCGGTGCAAAACTCGCACGGCAGCAACTGCGCCCATGACAGAGACTTCGGCGTTGGGCCAAGCAAATACGCGCGTTGCACCCAGGGCCTTAGAGTTCATGGCAACGTAAGCGCCACCGTAGGCGCGACGTGTAATTAAAGTAACTCGTGGAATAACAGATTCGCCAAATGCGTGTAGCAGTTTTGCACCGCGCCGTACGGCGCCTTCCCATTCTTGGCCCGCACCTGGCAAGAAGCCTTGCACATCGGCGATGACAATTAGTGGAATTCCAAATGCATCACATGTTCGAACAAAACGTGCAGCTTTTTCTCCGGCCGCTGCATCTAAAACACCTGCAATATGGGCTGGGTTATTTGCAAGGACGCCAACGGTTGCACCGCCCAAGCGGCCAATAATTGTTGTCATATTGGGCGCCCACATAGATAACAGCTCGATGTGTTCGGTCTCTTTATCTAAGATCGCATCTACAAGTGGATGAACTTCATAGGTACGAATCTTTGAATCAGGAACAAATGCTGATAAATCAATATCTTCAACATCAGGGTTCATGAAGCCCTGATTTGCAAAGAGTGCGGTGAGGTCTCGAATATCATCGATTGCTTCATCTTCACTTGTAGCGATGATGTGTGCCAATCCGCTGTTCTTGCGATGCGCTTCAGGTCCGCCCAGAAGTGCCATATCAATATCTTCACCGGTAACGCTTTTTACAACATCAGGGCCAGTTACAAAGATACGTCCCTCTGGAGCAAGTACTACTACATCGGTTAATGCAGGCCCGTACGCACCGCCACCGGCAGTTGGTCCTAACACTAATGAGAGCTGAGGAATACGACCACTTGCCGAAATCATTGATTGAAATACTTCACCAAATGCATCTAGAGATGCAACGCCATCACTGAGTCGAGCACCACCAGAGTGCCATACTCCAATAATTGGAACTTGTGCACCCATGGCAGCTTTATATGCAGTAACAATAATCTTTGAACCATCTATACCAAGTGCACCGCTTTTAATAGTTGGATCCGAGGCAAAGATGACAACTTTGTTGCCTTTAATCGAAGCAGTGACTGCAACCATCCCGCAGTTTGTGCGAGGAACTAAGAAAGAAAAGTTACCGTCATCGACTAACCGTGCGATGCGCGATTCGGGATCGCGAGGG
>CAIXPV010000183.1 GCA_903921405.1 uncultured Actinomycetes bacterium | reverse complement strand
TTCTCGGAGTGCAAAACCTCAGGATGGAACTGGACTCCAGCTAATAGCCCTGTTTCATTTTCAAAGGCGGCGATGGGTGTATCTGCAGTTGTTGCACAAATAGTAAATCCGGCAGGTGCAGCAGTAACTGCGTCACCATGTGACATCCATACACGTTGTTTGGCAGGCAGAGATGAGAAAATCTTAGAAGCCCCGGCAGTGGTTAAATCAGTGCGACCAAACTCAGATTTTCCTGTCTGACTAACGATGCCACCAAGGGCTGCAGCCATCGCCTGAAATCCATAGCAGATGCCAAAAGTTGGGATGCCAAGTTCGAATATTGCTGGATCTATTACTGGGGCGTTGTCGGCATAGACACTCGATGGGCCGCCAGAGAGAATGATGGCTTCTGGGTTCTTAGCCTTTATCTCTGCTGCCGTAATCGTCGATGGAACAATCTCTGAAAAAACATTGGCTTCGCGAACACGACGTGCGATTAGCTGGGCGTACTGCGCACCAAAATCGACTACAAGTACGCCGTGTGATTTAGGCACGGTGAATAAGAACCTCTACGCGCTGAAACTCTTTAACATCTGAATATCCGCATGTGGCCATTGCGCGACGAAGTGCACCAAAGAGATTCATAGAGCCATCAGATGTATGTGATGGGCCAAGCAAAATCTCTTCCAAAGTTCCAACTGTTCCAACTGCAACGCGCTCACCACGAGGTAGAACTTGGTGATGGGCTTCAGATCCCCAGTGCCAACCAAGGCCTGGTGCCTCAACGGCCTTAGCAAGTGGTGAACCCATCATGACGGCATCTGCGCCACAAGCGATTGCCTTAGCAATGTCGCCACTGCGACCCACTGCGCCATCGGCAATTACATGTACGTATCGACCGCCTGATTCATCCAAATATTCGCGACGTGCAGATGCAACTTCGGCAACGGCCGATGCCATAGGAACTTCAATACCTAAGACTTTGCGCGTTGTATGCGTTGCACCGCCCCCGAAACCAACAAGAACACCTGCAGCCCCTGCGCGCATTAAGTGAAGAGCAGCCGTCGCAGTTGCTACTCCACCAACGATGACTGGAACGTCGAGTTCGTAAATAAATTTCTTCAAATTCAGCGCTTCTGATTCAGCGGCAACGTGTTCGGCGCTGACAGTTGTTCCGCGAATTACAAAGATATCAACGCCAGCATCGATAACTGCTTTATGCAGTTGGGCAGTACGTGCAGGTGAGAGTGATGCTGCAACAGTTACGCCAGCTTCACGAATTTGTTGGATCCGCTCTTTAATAAGTTCAGGACGAATCGGTGCGCTATAAATCTCTTGCATGCGCTTAGTTGCATGCTTATCTGGCATCGATGCGATCTCGCCCAATGGAATGCGTGGATCTTCATAACGAGTCCACAGACCTTCAAGATTTAATACTCCGATTCCACCCAGACGGCCGATTTCAATGGCAGTTTGTGGCGAAACAACAGAGTCCATGGGGGCGGCCAACATAGGCAGTTCAAACTTATATGCATCGATCTGCCATGCGGTTGAAACTTCTTCGGGGTCTCGCGTACGACGACTTGGCACAATCGCAATATCGTCAAAGGAATAAGCAGTTCTGGCACGCTTTCCCGGTGCAATTTCAATCTCGCTCATCAGCGGCCCCTTTGCTGGTAGTTAGGTGCATCGGCAACATGGGCAACATCATGTGGATGACTTTCCTGTAAGCCCGCTGCGGTAATTTGAATCAATCGACCTTCACGGCGAAGAGTTTGAATATCAGGTGCGCCTGCATAGCCCATGCCAGAGCGCAGACCGCCAACAAGTTGATGTACAACATCTTCAACACTGCCGCGGAAGATAACTTTGCCTTCAATACCTTCTGGAACAAGTTTGTCTTCAGATAAAACATCATCTTGCATATAGCGATCTTTTGAATATGATTTTTGCTCACCACGAGATTGCATGGCTCCTAATGAACCCATACCACGATAGGCCTTATATGTAACGCCTTTAATCTCAACTAGTTCACCAGGAGATTCTTGGCACCCGGCAAGTAAAGATCCCAGCATGACCGAGTTCGCACCGGCCACGATTGCTTTAACTATGTCGCCAGAGTATTGAAGTCCGCCATCGGCGATTAATGGAATGCCAGCTTTATTACACGCCTTAGCTGCCTCCATGATTGCCGTAATTTGTGGAACTCCAACACCTGCAACAATTCGTGTTGTACAAATTGAACCAGGACCAACGCCAACCTTGACGGCATCGGCGCCTGCGTTAATTAATGCTTGTGCGCCAGCACGAGTTGCGACGTTGCCACCAATAATCTCAGTTGTTGGTGAAAACTTCTTGATGCGAGCAATTGCTTCGAGGACTGCACGATGATGACCATGCGCCGTATCAACTACAACAACATCCACACCGGCCTCGATTAGCGCTTGCGCGCGTGCAAAACCATCGTCACCAACACCCACAGCGGCTCCGGCTAATCCAACATTCTTAACCAGCTTTACGTGGGTTACTTGGTCGGGGATTGGAAGGTTGCGGTGAATGATTCCGATTCCACCGGCCTTTGCCATTGCAATAGCCATTGCAGATTCAGTGACTGTATCCATGGCCGATGAGACAAGGGGGATCGCAAGCGTAATATTTCGAGTTAACTGCGTAGATGTATCTACCTCTGATGGAACAACCTCAGAGGCATCTGGCAGCAAAAGCACATCGTCATAGGTAAGCCCCAGCATTGCTATCTTGTCGCTATCGCTCACCGTGGCCCCTTTCGCAGGTGGGAAGTCTATCGGGGCTTTTAGAGGCCTACTGCACGCTCAATCTCAAGACAGGCCTGCGATAAATTGGCGACGACGGCCACACCTGCACACTCTGAATGGTCCCACCCTGGTCCACCCAGGACGATTCGGGGTGCTGGGCGAACTGCAGGTAATTTTTGAAAATACTCGGGGTGGGCATTTTCTTGTAACTGTGCCCATAGAAAGATTGCAGGAGGCGCAGAGCGTGAAACCATTCCTGCAATTGCTTCAAAGGGAGTTCGCGAACCCAAGAAATACGTCTCAATCTGACGCTCAGCAAGTGCTGCGGCTAATGCATGCAGTGCAAGGCAATGCTGCTCTTCCCCGATTGCTGCAATAAGAACTGGACGTGCATTAAGAGGCTCTTTAATCTGCTCAACTGCATCGCGCAAAATTCGTTTTAAAATCTCAGTTAATAAATGTTCAACTTCGATTCCCTTGCCTGACTCTTCCCAATCTCTTCCAATCAAGATAAGCACTGGGGCAATGACTTTAGACCAAGCAGAGACAACGCCATGGTCAGCAATCGCTTCACGTAACTGCAGTTCAATAAAGGCCGTATCAAATACCTTCGCTGCTTTATGGATAGCGATCACCAAATCTTCTGCATCTAGAAAATGGCGTTCAGCTACATGGGCCTTTGCCTGGCCTTGGTAACTCTTTGCACTCTCAGCGGCATCACAGGGTGAGACTCCATTGGAAATCAATCGGCGCATGAACATCAGTTTGGCTACATCTAATGGACAGTAGCGGCGGTGCGCGCCACTCTCATGACTAGATGGGCCAAGGCCATAACGGCGATCCCAGGTCCGCAAGGTAGCCGGCGCCACCCCTAGTTGGCGTGCAACGGCAGCTACAGTCAAAAGCTCCTCGTTGGGCGTCATGTGCCAATCGTTGCGCGGAATGTGAGATTTAGCCAGCCCAAAATAGGCTCTGAACAGTGTAGGGCGCGAATACACTTGAACAATGTATGGCGCGGTTGTAGTATTTGGCCATGGCTGAATTATCAAGACTCCCCCGCCCTGTCGCCGATGAGTGGGAGTGGCAGTATGAAGGTGCCTGTCGTGACCTTCCTGCCGAGATGTTTTTCCACCCAGATGGTGAGCGCGGACCACGTCGCAGAAACCGTGAAAATACCGCTAAAGCAATCTGCGCGTCATGCCCCGTCATGATCGCCTGCCAAACACATGCCCTTGCAGTTCAAGAGCCCTATGGAATCTGGGGCGGCTTATCAGAAGATGATCGCCTCGTCATTATTGGAAAAATTTCAACTCCTAATATTTCCCACGCTTCATAATTTTTAACTCTCCTCCTGAGTTAATTGGAAAATAAAAAAGCCCCCGCACTATGCGGGGGCTTTTTTATGTACTTCTATTAGTGCGAGTGTCCACCGGGGCCATGTGAATGACCGTTAGCGCCAGCCTCAGCTGGTGCATCGGCAGGACGTTCGTACACAACTGCTTCTGTTGTAATAAACATCGCGGCGATAGATGCGGCGTTAGCAAGTGCTGAACGCGTTACCTTCACTGGATCGATGACGCCATCTTTTGCAAGATCGCCATACACATCAGTTGCAGCGTTAAAGCCTTCGTTATCTTTCATTGCGCGAACCTTTGCAACTACAACGTAGCCTTCAAGTCCAGCATTTTCTGCGATCCAGCGAAGTGGCTCGTCACATGCTTTGCGAACTAAACGAACGCCCACTGCCTTATCGCCAGTGAATCCAAGATCGCCTTCTAGAACATCGGCTGCATGCACAAGTGCTGCGCCTCCGCCAACAACGATTCCTTCTTCAACTGCTGCACGTGTTGCTGAGATTGCATCTTCAAGACGGTGCTTCTTCTCATTGAGTTCAACCTCAGTGTGTGCACCAACTTTGATAACGCACACGCCACCGGCAAGCTTTGCTACGCGCTCTTGCAACTTCTCTTTATCCCATGAGGAGTCAGAG
>CAIXPV010000182.1 GCA_903921405.1 uncultured Actinomycetes bacterium | reverse complement strand
GAGAGAACAGTTTCGTAACTGAGTCCGTCGAAGAGTTGTGTGGCCAAACTTCGGGACTGAGAAAGCGCTAATCACACTACGCCCGTAGAAGCCCTGTTTTTGCACCGAAGGACCCGGGTTCGATTCCCGGCACCTCCACCATTTTTAATCGGACAATCAAGAACTCCGAAAACTAAGCGATGCGCTTTATACCCTTAACCCAAAAGATCGGCAGCGGGCCACGCTCAGCCAGAGGCTCTCGGCCGCTTTAGCCGCTGCGTAAATGCTTCAACATCTTCAACAGTAGTTATATCAATGGAACCAAAGCGTTCAAAGATTCCGTGGAGGACATCTACGGTCGCGCGGGCATCATCTAGCGCGCGATGATTGGGGGATGTCTGCGTTTGAAAATACTGAGACAAGGTTGATAATTTGCAATCAATCACATCATCTTTGCTTAAAACAGAACGTGCCAACCGAACCGTGTCAAAGACCTTATAGCGTGGCCAGCGGTAATTGTGCTGTGAGGCGGCGGCCTTCAAAAAACCTAAATCGAAGTTGGCGTTATGTGCAACAAGAATATTCTCTGATGCCGGACCTAAGAACTCTAGAAAACTCGGTAGCAGATTTTCGATTGATGGTGAGCCTTGAATCATTGCATCAGAAATGCCAGTCAAATCAGTGATGTAGCTAGGGATTGAAGTTCCAGGATTAACCAGAGATTCAAACTCTCCAATTACTTTTCCGCCAAGTATTTTTATGGCGCCGATTTCAGTTATGCCTGCACCTATATGTGGCGAGCCTCCTGAAGTTTCAAGATCTAAGACTACAAAAACAGTGGTCAATAGTGGGCGACTGAGTTCACCAATACTCGGCTGCCATGGCCCTTCATCACTGCCATCAAGATTCATGAGAG
Source organism: uncultured Actinomycetes bacterium (assembly GCA_903921405.1). Lineage (GTDB taxonomy): Bacteria > Actinomycetota > Actinomycetes > Nanopelagicales > Nanopelagicaceae > Planktophila. The sequence goes on along the minus strand of CAIXPV010000182.1, from coordinate 1,750 downwards.
ATAGCGTAGGTGAAGCGACCGACATGAATCGTCATCACTGCCATCAAGATTCATGAGAGATAACGCCGGTGAAGCGACCGACATGGCACATGGCTTGACTATGTATCTAGCGAATTAGTGCTGGCCTCCAGGGCCATGTCCATCATTTCCACCAGTTCGGCCATTGCGACGCCACTTTATTGCAGGCCCATGACGGAGCGGATCAGATTTCTTTAGTTGCGGGGTATCGCTTGAATCGGGATCCCACGTTTTAAAATCATCGTCACCACTAGGTTGGCGAATCACTTTGCTGTCTATTCCAAACCTAGCAAGCAACGGTGTCACTATTCTTACATCTGGAAAATATTCACGGCGCGAAGCGATGTAGCCCATCACTAAGCCATAGAGACCGATTAGATGTGCAACTAACGGTATATCTGGGTTAAAGAAAAACATCATCCCTATCCAAAGAGATATTGTTACGAAGAAGCCATGGAAAATCTTGCGAATGATGTTGAGTATGGGCTGATCAGTTTTAATTGCGGACAAGCCAATTGCAATCGGCCCTCCGAGCAAGGCCATGAGCATCAAGATCGCAACGAATAGTGCCAAGCTTTGCATTACAGCTCCTTCCATTCATCTCGTAGAACTGAAAAAAGCGCCATATCGATCTGCTTGCCATCGTGCCTGCGTGACTTCTTTCGAAGGATTCCTTCAAGGGTATACCCGGCGGCCTTCAATAGTTTCCGTGACGCGATGTTTTCTGTATCTACTAAGGCTTCAATTCTTTCAAATCCCATAGTTTCAAAGCCAAAATTAGTTAGAACGCGCGCAGCAGTTGTACCAACCCCTTTTCCGCGAGCACCAGCATTGATCCAGTATCCAAGTTCGGCTACTAGATCAGGAAGATCCATGCTGTGAAAAGAAATAACCCCTGCGAATTCTTTGTCATCTCCATTGCCAACATCAATTGCAAAGGCTAACTCTGTTTTTTCGGCAAAGGATTTTGGTGTTTTTTCGCGAACGAAAAACTCAGCATGTGCCATGGTGTAATCAATTGGAACACGTGTGAACTTGGGGATTACTGGATCTTGGCAGCTCTCAAATATTGATGGAATATCGCTCTCTGTAATCGGACGCAGCGTTATGAGACCGTGTGTAAGGGTCGGAGTGTGTGTTGGCCACCAAATCATTGAGAAAGTATGGCAGGTGGAGCCGGGCAGGTTCTTACAAAATCTACGACATCTATCTGATGGGGATGCGTTGATGGGGATGCGTTGGTGAGGATGCGTTATACGGATTCATTGATAGGGCGAGCGGGAACGAAGTAGTTCTTACCTGATGGGGAAGTCCAATTACATGATCCATCGGCACTACTGACCAAACTCCATTTACCATGTGTCTTCAATCGATGATGTCGCCGACAAAGCAATCCGAGATTTTCAGGCGTAGTTTCGCCTCCGCTTTCCCAGCTCTCAGCATGATCTATATCTGTTCTTGTTGCAGGTTGCCGACACCCTGGAAAGCGACATGTGCGATCCCTTGCAAGTAGGAAATCTACAAGAGCCTGTGGAGGTTCATATTTTTCGCGGCCATAATCCAAAAGATTTCCAGTTTGGGGATCGGTAATAAATCGCTTCCATGTTGCATCCGATGCTAATTCGCGTGCAACCGATGCGGGAATTGCGCCGTAACCCGAGAGCTGACCTGGATTTTCTGCCAAACCTAAGAGTGTTGGTAAGTCGATCGTCACATTCACCGTTACTGGGCG
>CAIXPV010000181.1 GCA_903921405.1 uncultured Actinomycetes bacterium | reverse complement strand
TATTCATCGGGAATGTTTGCACGCTTAGCTTTTTCAGTAGCAGCTACGGTTCGCCCAGATATCCTGATTATTGATGAAGCGCTGAGCACAGGTGATGCGAAATTTAAAGAGAAGTCGTTGAATCGAATTAAAGAGCTAAGAAGTGATGATCGAGCACTCATTTTAGTAAGTCATGCGATGGCAACTCTGCGCGAAGTTTGTAACGATGTCGTTTGGATTCACAAAGGTAAGATTATTCAACGTGGTGAGCCAAGTGTGGTCATTGATGCCTATCAAGAGTTTTTACAGGTCGGAAAGAGCGCAGCCATCGATGAGGATGTTTAAAGGTTTTTTAGCCACAACTTTTCTTAGCTTGGCCCTTCTTGCACCTGCAGTAGCAGATGCTCCTGCGGTTTTCTCATTTCACGGCTCTGGTTACGGACATGGTGTTGGTATGTCACAGATGGGCGCCAGGTCAATGGCACTTGCCGGTCAAACATCAGATCAGATTCTAAAGTATTTCTATAAAGATGTATCCATTGAGAAGCTCGATGATTCGAAGATTCTGCGTGTAAATATTGGGCATTTACTTTCTTCAGCAAAGATTTCGACCACTGTAAAAAATAACCTTTTACAAATTGCTCAAGGGGATCTTGGAAATCAAGAGATGACGCCTGAATTTTCAAAGGCAGATTCCATTTCATTTACGATTATTGGATCCACGGTTAGTCCACAAATAACAATCGGAAAAACCTCACAGGTATTGGCCCGAAGCAGAGTTTTCACTATTCGCTGGAGCGGAACTAGGTATTTAAAGGGTTCAGATTCTGTAGTTTCACTTACACATTCAGGGACAACGCAGAAGTATCGATATGGACAGATCCAAGTAAAGGCAGTTAAAAGTGCAAGCGGATATCGACTTGAGATTACAAACTCTGTGCGCTTAGCAGATGAGTATTTATGGGGCGTCAGCGAGATGCCTTCTTATTGGCCAGGTGCAGCCCTGGAGGCCCAAGCGATTGCTTCGCGTACTTATGCTCTCAGTAAGGCCGGCGTGTATAGAAGTACTTGTGACTGCGATCTATACGGAGAAATATCGGATCAAACATTTTTAGGCTATGCAAAAGAGATTGAAAAGAAATACGGAGTAATGTGGAAAGATGCCGTAACTCGAACTTCTGGCTTAGTCATTACTCAAGCCGGCGCACCTATCACGGCTTATTTCTTTTCTTCCTCTAACGGTAAGACCGAGTTAGCCGTTAACGCCTGGGGGAGTATCAAGGCCTATACCCAGATTGTTGCCGATCCCGGCTCACTTGATGTAGCTCTCAATCCACGTTTTGTTGCCTGGGATCGCGAAGTAGCTAACAGTGTCGTTGCTGCAGCATTTCTTCTGCCTGATGTCATAACTCTAGAAATCTTAAGTAGAAATGAGAGCGGCACGGTTGCTCAAATTCAAGCAACATCTAGTACTGGTGAACAAGTAAGTCTACGTGGTGAAACTTTTAGAAGCAGATCAAAGATTCCATCGGCCTGGTTTGATTTAGTTGGCGTGCAGAATTGAATTAAGCCCGCCCCATGTTCCTGTGCGGCTTACAACTTCTAGCGCCCCATCAAGTGAGTTTCGGCGAAACAAGATATTGCTTGCACCTGAAAGCGTGGATGCCTTGACGACTTCACCGTCGGGAAGGCGCACTTTGGATGCTGCAGTTATGTACGTGCCTGCTTCAATGACGCAGTTATCTCCAAGAGAAATACCACACCCTGAGTTAGCACCGAGGAGAGATTTTTCTCCAATTGAAATTACTTCTTTTCCGCCCCCACTTAAAGTTCCCAT
>CAIXPV010000180.1 GCA_903921405.1 uncultured Actinomycetes bacterium | reverse complement strand
TAATCTCATCGGCCATAGATTTCTTCGGAGAAGGAAAGCTAGTCAACGCATCTGTTCGCTCACTTCGTGGCGGCGCCGACGACGATTCTGTTCTAGTTATACGTCACGACAGTGGCGTTATGTCATATTTATCGGCTAGCGCAGTAGTTGGTTCACCCGGTCCGCGTGTTCGTATTCTGGGTACAAAAGGCGCACTCGTTATCAATGATTTAGACCCACAAGAAAACCTCTTAAGGGCTGGCAAATTTCCTCACGGTGGCGTTTGGGATGTTCCTACATCCTCACGTGCATTCATTCATCGCGGCGATGATGTTGCTGAGATAAGTGCTGAGAATGGTAATTACGCTTTGTTCTATCAAGGTGTCGCCGGAGCGATAGCTGGAGTTAATCCGTGGCCAGTTGATAATAGGGATGCCTTAACGGTGGCGAAATTCATTGATCAAGCTCGTGAGATGTCGGCAAATGTCTAAGAGCTTCGATGTTGTTGTTATTGGTGGGGGATTGGCTGGTTTAAGCGCAACGTTGCATCTGCAAAATAAAGGTGTGGATGTTGCACTAGTAGAGGCCAGTGATCGAACCGGTGGGCGCGTTGCCAGTGATCGCATCGATGGGTTTATATGCGATCGAGGCTTTCAACTTATTAACTCGAAGTATCCATCCCTCGTTGAACTTGATGTAATTGCAGAACTTGATTTTGTGCCAGCTCCTAAAGTCATTGAGATCTCTTTGGGCACATCACGACGTGTGATTGGTGATCCCCGTAAAGCTCCATTATCAGCCCTTGATAAAGAGACAGGAACTATTCCAGAAAAGTTGGCACTTCTTCGCTTTCTTCTTTTTGCAAAGCCACGTGCTGCCTCAATCGGTCAAGCGTTACATGCCTTCGGCACAACATATGAACGTGTACTGCGACCTTTCTTAACGGGTGTCTTTCTCTGTGATCCAGATTTGGTCGACTTTGATTACGGAGTTTCGATTATCAAGTCATTCGTCAGTGGTACTCCTGGAGTTCCACGGTTAGGTGTTGGGCAATTACCCGAAGCGTTATCCAAGCGTGTTGAAAATTTAATCCTCCATACACGAGTTGAACGGATAAAAGGAGGCCAGTTAGAAACTTCGCTTGGCGACATCAATGCCAAGAATGTGATTGTCGCAACTGATCCAACCACTGCCGCCCAACTCTTAAATTTTCCCCACGCTGTTTTAATGACGGGCTGCATAACGTGGTATCACGCAACAGAAAATAACCCATCCGGAACAGGACGATTATTGGTAGATGGTCAAAACCGCGGTCCCGTTATTAATTCCGTTGTCATGTCAGATATTTCAATGGCTTACTCGGATTCACACATGAGTCTTATTTCATCGACAACCGGACTTGGTGTTACTGAGTCAGAGGTAAGACGTCATTTAGCCCTTATGTGGGGAGTTGATACTCGTGATTGGCAGTTAGTAGCAAAGTATGAGATTGCATCGGCGCTGCCAATTCATTCGCCAGGCAAGGCTTTGACCCAACCGATAAAGATCGGCGAGAATCTCTTTGTTATCGGAGATCACCGCAGCGTGCCTTCACAACAAGGTGCATTATTTTCTGGAAAGTTAGCGGCGCAATTACTCTTGAACTAGGGCAACCAGAGCTTCAGTGATGTGTGGGTAGTCCCATGTAAATCCTGCATCCTGCAGACTCTGTGGCATGACGCGTTTTGAACCTAAGACTTCTGCTGAAAATCCACCCAATGCAATCTTTAATCCAATTGCAGGTGCCGGGAACACTGCAGGGCGATGAAGTGCGCGAGCAAGGGCAGCAGTGAACTCTTGGTTGGTAACAGGGTTGGGCGAGGTGAGATTAACTGGACCAGAAATTGTTTCAACAAGTGCAAAATCGATGGCTCTAATCACATCGTGAAGAGTTATCCATGACCACCACTGTTTACCATTTCCCAGTTTTCCGCCAAAGCCTAAACGAAAGAGCGGCAACATCTTTCCTAGCGCACCGCCCGTTGGATCTAAAACTAAGCCAGTACGTAACTTCACAGTACGAACATCTCCGGCCAAATCCGCGGCAGCTTCCCATTCGCGACAAATTGTTGCTAAGAAATCATCACCGACGCGATCACTTTCAATAACGGCTCGATTACCACTTTCGCCATACCAACCGATGGCACTGGCTGAGATAAAAACTTGTGGTTTCACTGAGGCCACTGCATGTGCAATAGCAGTTGTTCCGAGTAATCGTGAGTTAAGAATCTCGCTCTTATATTTTTTGGTCCAACGTTTATCTCCAACGCCAGCTCCAGCCAAGTGAATAATTGCATTAACACCTTCGAGTGCTGAAAGATCGACGTAACCAGTCTGAGGGTCCCATGTCACTTCATCGGCAGCCACGGGGGCTCTGCGTACTAAACGCTGAACCGTATGCCCCTCGCTCTTTAAATGGCCAACCAATGCCGAGCCGATTAGTCCAGATGAACCAGAAATCGCAATGCGTTGCGGGACTCTCATCGTTACTTAGAGACCTAAATCAGATTCGAATGCTCCACCTTCAAGACGCTCTTTGAGCGTGACTAAGAAGCGTGCTGCATCTGCGCCGTCGACTACTCGGTGATCATAAGAGAGTGCGAGATAGACCATAGATCTAATAGCAATAGTTTCGCCACCATCTTCTCCACGTACAACCATCGGACGCTTAACAACTGCTCCCAGACCAAGAATTGCAACCTGTGGCTGATTAATAATTGGTGTGTCAAAAAGCGCTCCGCGGCTACCAGTATTAGTCAGCGTGAAAGTTCCGCCGCCTAATTCATCAGGTGTGACTTTATTGTCGCGTGTACGTGCAGCTAGATCTGAAATCTTGCGAGCGATGCCACCCATGTTTAAATCACCAGCATTGGAAATAACTGGCACCAATAATCCACGCTCTGTATCGACTGCTATTCCTAGGTGCTCGGCGCCGTGATAAGTAATTTGGTCGCCCTCCACTGAAGAGTTCAAAACAGGATGTTGTTTGAGTGCTTCGCAGATTGAGACTGCAAAGAATGGAAGGAAGGAAAGTTTGACGCCTTCTCGTTCTTCAAACGTTGCTTTGGCACGATCACGCAGGCGTGCAATCTTTGTAACATCAACTTCAACAACAGTTGTTAGTTGAGCACTTACCTGCAGCGATTCAACCATTCGCGCTGCTATAACTTTGCGAAGTCGTGACATCGTCACTGTTGTTCCACGCAATGGTGAGACTGCAACAGGGGCTGCAGTTCGCGCAACAGCGGCAGGGGCAGATGTTGCTACAGCTGCAACTGGTGCTGCAGATACCACTGGCTTAGACATTGCTTCAACATCTTCTCGGCGAATACGTCCGCCGATACCAGAGCCCTTCACCGCGGCCAGATTTACTCCCAAATCACTTGCTAAACGTCGAACTAGGGGAGTTACGTAAACATCTGTCGGTTGTGCAATCGGTGCTACAACAACTGGGGCTGCAACCTCGGACACAGCAACGTGAATCACTGGTTGGGACGCCACTGGAGCAACTGCAACTGGTGCAACCGTTACTGGTGCAACCGTTACTGGTGCTGCGCCGGTAACACCGATGAGTCCAAGACGTGCACCGACTGCAACAGTTGTATCAACTGGGACGTCGATTGCAAGCAATATGCCAGCAACGGGAGATGGGATTTCTGTATCTACTTT
>CAIXPV010000179.1 GCA_903921405.1 uncultured Actinomycetes bacterium | reverse complement strand
TCTAGGTAAGGACCCAGAAAAGAACGGCCCTCAGATCCGTGCGCACTTAGGCGTAGTCCCCCAACAGGACAACTTAGATATGCAGCTAAGCGTTACCGAAAATCTTTATATCTACGGCCGTTACTTTGGTCTACCTCGAAAGTTTGTTAAGGGCAAAATCGAAGAGCTACTGAGTTTTGCTCAGTTGGAAGAAAAACGTAATGCCAAAGTTGAATCCTTGAGCGGTGGGATGAAACGCCGCTTAACTATCGCGAGAGCCCTTGTCAGTGAGCCTGAAATCTTAATGTTGGATGAACCTACAACAGGCTTAGATCCGCAGGCCCGTCATATTTTATGGGACCGTTTATTTAGATTGAAAGAACAAGGCGTAACTCTCGTAATTACTACGCATTTCATGGATGAAGCAGAGCAGTTGTGTGATCGCCTGATTGTTATGGATAGAGGCAACATCATGGCCGAAGGAAGTCCGGCCTCGCTGATTAAGGATTACTCCACTAAAGAGGTCTTAGAAGTTCGCTTTGGTTCAGATCGAAATCAAGAGGTTGCCGACAAACTCCGCACAATGTGCGATCGCATAGAAGAACTGCCTGATCGCGTCTTGATGTATACCGATGATGGCGAATCATTGCTTGAAAAGATTTATGCCTCAGGCCTACATCCAAAGACGTCTCTTGTCCGCAGAAGTTCTTTGGAAGATGTTTTCTTGCGTCTAACTGGAAGAACATTAATCGAATAATGAGTACAGCAACTCTCCGCCAAGGCTCCTTGCAGTTAATTGACGCTGCCAAAATCCGCTCCCGCGGAGCGCTCTATGTAGCCGAGGCGCGTATTCGAATAATGATGAAGTGGATCGCACTCATTATCGCAATAGCAATTGCTAACCCAGTTCTGTATTTAATCTCCGTGGGCGTGGGCTTGGGTGGCCTTATCGACAAGAGTGTCGGCGCGGTCGGCGTAGATGGCGTTAAGTACTTAACATTTTTAGCGCCCGCCCTGTTGGCACAAGCTGCGATTCAAGGTGCTATGGATGAAACGGTTTATCCAACAATTGAAGGCTTTAAGTGGCATAAAACTTTTTACTCCATGAACTCCACGCCTTTGAGTGGTTCTCAAATTTCATTCGGTGTTTTTTTAGGCGCCCTTTTTCGTACTGTTTACACAGTTTTACTTTACTTTTGCGTGATGTGGGCCTTTGGTGCCCTTGAATCCCCTCATGCCTGGCTTGCGATTCCAACATCGATTTTGGCGGGAATTTCTTTTGGGGCGCTTATGCAATCAATCGCCGCCAAGCTAGAGGATGAAAATTTCTTCTTCGTTGTTTTAGGCCGCTTCATCATGATGCCGCTCTTCTTATTTTCAGGCACTTTTTTCCCACTAACATCGATGCCGTTCTATCTGCAATGGATCGGTTGGATTTCACCTTTGTGGCATGCAACTGAGCTTGGCCGTTATTTAACGTATGGGCATGCACTATCGTCAACGATGATGTGGGTGCATTTCACTGTTTTGTTAGTCATGCTCATCAGCGGGCTAATACTCTCAGCGCGAATTTTTACGAAGAGATTGGCTAAGTAAATGTTTATCCCTATGGCCGTTGCCATCGCCGAAGCCCGTGTTGGCAAGATGGGTGAACGCTTTTACTCAGGTCGCGTACCTCAGTTACTAGAGCGTGGCTTTATCGCCTTCAAATCCTCAACGTGGATGATCGTTCTTTCTGGTTTTGTTGAGCCAGTTCTGTACCTGCTCTCTTTTGGTTATGGAATCGGAAAGCTGCTTCCAAGTATCACGGTGGGCGGAGAAAGCATTAAATACGCCGTTTTTATCGCCCCTGCTCTCTTGGCAACTAGCGCAATGAATGGTGCAATCTACGACTCGACCATGAATGTTTTCTTTAAACTCAATCATGACCGCATCTATCACGGCATGTTGGCAACCTCTATGGGCCCACTCGATGTTGCCCTAGGTGAAATTGGTTGGGCGCTATTGCGTGGTTTTTCTTATGCGTGTGCGTTTATGGCTGTAGTTACACCACTTGGATTAATTCCTAGTATTTGGGGATTGCTTGCGATTCCAGCGGCCGTCCTTATTGCATTTGGTTTTGCATCCTGCGGTATGGCGTTGACTTCCTATATGACATCTTTTCAACAACTTGAAATTATTAACATATTCTTGTTGCCAATGTTTCTTTTTTCCGGCTCTTTTTATCCATTAACCGTTTTTCCTCAATGGCTACAGTTCACAGTTAACTTACTGCCCCTAACGCACGCCATTAATTTAGTGCGCGGCTTATGTCTTGGACATATAAACATGGGCTTGGCTGGCCATGCCCTGTACTTCGTAATAATGATTATTTGTGGACTTTTCTTTACAACTAAACGCTTAAACGCGCTTTTTATGAAATAAATTATTTTTCCCCGCGTAAAATCAAGGAGTTTCGGGGTTGCTTTTAAAAAACGGCATGAGATACTTAAGCCTTAGTTCGCAAGAACTAAAAAACCGAACCGGGAGAGTACTTCTCAAACGAGTTTCAAACGCTGAAACCTTTGCCGTACAAGCTTTACAATGATTACACAAACTAATCACAAGGAAACATTTAGATTTGTCCCAACGACTTCAGTAGAAATTCCACCTGAAAGAGTCGCCGAACTCCTGAAATCCGAATGGGAGTTATTTACTAAGAAGACTGGCAAGAGTGCTGAGGAAAGCAGGCGCTCCTTTAAATCCCTGCCTCTGGGTGTTACCTCTAGCTTCCAGCATTGGGATCCTTACCCGATCTCAATTGTTAGCGCTAAAGGCGCTTGGATGACCGACGTAGATGGTCGCGAACTGCTGGACCTATCCATGGGCTTTGGCGCAATGTTGGCCGGTCATTTAAACCCAACCGTGGTTGAAGAGGTCAAGAATTCTCTTGAAACCGGCATGCTCTTTGTTACCCCGTCGCCGATCTCAACCGATGCAGCAGAGCGAATCTGCCGCCGCTTCGTGATCGACCAAGTTCGATTTACCAACAGTGGCACCGAATCAACTATGTATGCCGTTCGTACTGCACGCGCAGCAACTGGTAAGGATGGCATCGTCAAGGTCGAAGGTGGTTACCACGGTAGCTATGACCCATTTGTTGTGTCTAGCAAGCCGCCGGTGGATCTGATTGGTGATGTTGAAAATCCAATTGCTCACGTGCCGGCTGGCATAGTCCCTGGAGATATCTATGTTGTCTCTTACAACGACGCTGATGCACTTGAACGTATATTTGAGAAGAACGCGTCAAAGATTGCCTGCTTTATTATCGAACCCGTAATGGAGAACCTTGGCATTGTTTTGCCTGATGCTGGTTATCTAGAAAGAGTTCGCGAACTTTGCGACCAATACAACGTTGTTTTAATCTTTGATGAAGTTAAAACAGGTTTGACCGCTGGCCATCAAGGTGCTGCACAACGCTTAGGTGTTATTCCAGACTTAATTACTTTAGCGAAATCAATTGGTGGCGGACTTACTTTGGCGGCTTTTGGTGGCAAAAAGAAGTACATGGATTTTGTCACTAACGGCAAAATGGCACACTTTGGTACTTTCAACGGAAACCCACTAGCAATGGCTGGTGTACGTGCCGTCGATAAAATTTGTACGAAGGAAACCCTCGCAGTTGCTGAAGCATTTAATCAGCAAGCTCTGGATCGTATTAATGTAATTATCGAGGAGTATCAGTTACCTGCACACACAGTTGGATTTGGTGTGAAGGGTTGCATAACCTGGACAACAAAGCCACTTCGTAACTACCGTGATTATAAATCAACAGATTTTGCGATTGCAGAACTGTCGTGGTTGTTCTCGCTTAACCGCGGAATCATTACGCCTCCGGGGCTTGATGAGCAGTGGTTGATTTCACTTGCACATGGTCAACGCGAAGTAGATTTATTGGTCGAGGATTTCTTAGCCTTTGCTCAAGCTCTACGCGCTTAACAGTTTTAAACACGCCAAAACTCCGGCGACCATCTGTGCAAGCGGCATTGATGGAAGTCCCGAGAACTCAACGCGCTGTTGATCCATCAATGGCACATGCATAAATCCACTTCGTACGCCGCTACCCACCAAGTGGTGCTGCATGGAATAGAAAAGATGGTTGCACACAAAACTTCCTGCACTCAATGAGATTGCCGCTGGAACATTTGCCTCTTTCATTGCATTGACCATTTCTTTGACTGGCAGAGTAGTGAAATATGCATCTGGCCCGCCAATGAGAATGGGTTGATCGGTCATTATTACTCCAGCATTATCGGCAATCCGCGCATCATCTAAATTAATGGCCACACGTTCTGGTGTCATTGCATGGCGGCCTTCAGCTTGGCCAAGACACAGCACAACATCAGGTTTGTGCAGTGCAATCAACTCTTTTAACATCTGTGATGCCTGCCCGAAAACCACTGGCAGAACAACGCCGATAATGTTTTCAGTTTTGATTGCTTTAACAATCTCCCCTGATGGATTCAGGGTTGAGTTACCGAATGGCTCAAAGCCTGTCAGCAATATCTTCATATGTGAAGACTACTTGATAGCGAAAGATTTCCTATAGATCTCTTTGCCACCAACTACAATCGTTACGATTCGTGTACCAACTTTGACTGTATTGCTTCCAAGTTTGGCTGTCTTTCCATCTATTAAGACTCTAGCGGTAGCGCCCTTAACTGTTACAGTAATTACGCGCTTAGATGCCTTGACTAATACATATGGCTTAACTTCAATCGTTGTTGTGATCTCAGTAGCCAAATAATCTGCTGTGGCAGCCTGCATCCCAGTGATAGTCGTTGTACCTGCCATCGAGATTACTAATCTCTCATCAACTACTGAACCAATGGTTGTCTTGCTGATTATGAATCTCCACGCACCTGTTGATGTAGAAGTTGGTGGTGTTATTACAAATGGTGACGTAGAAAATGTTGTGACAATTGGTGCCATCACACCAAGAGTAGGTAGAACCGGCCCAACCGTTACGGTAAATGTCTTAGTTGTTGCAACATAAGAGTCTGTTGCAGCCTGTGTCGCTGTGATAGTTACTAATCCCGCCTTCTTAATCTCAAGGCTTGCACCGTTCACCGCCACGACTGCTGGGTCAGATGATGCATACGACCAAACACCATCTGATGTAGAAGTCGCCGCAGTAATCGCAATTGCTGCGCCGCCAAATAGGCCCGCCTTGTTTTCAAAAGCTCCCACTGTTGCGGTTGCCTTACCTATGGTGACTGTAAATGTCTTAGTGCTGGCTAGGTAAGAATCTGTGGCAGCTTGAGTGGCCGAAATGGTTGCCGTGCCGACCTTTTTTACTTCAAGGCTTGCAGCATTGACCGTGACAATTGTTGGATCTGATGAAACATAAGTCCAGGCACCATCAGATGTAGAAGTTGGTGCAGTGACTGCAATAGCGGCACCACCAAAGATGCCGGTCTTGTTCTCAAAGCTTTCAACTGCAGCGGCTGCTTTATCGATTGTGACTGTAAAGCTCTTTGTACTGGCTACGTAAGCATCTGTTGCAGCTTGAGTAGCCGTAATGGTCACTGTTCCGGTCTTTTTTATCTCAAGAGTTGCGGCGTTTACAGCGACAACTGTTGGATCTGAAGAGACATAACTCCATGGACCGTTTGATGCTGACGTTGGTGCTGTAATAGCAATTGCTGCTCCGCCAAAGGTACCTGTTTTATTGTCAAAGGCACCAACGGTTGCACGCGAGAAAATCTTGACTGTCGCTGTTGTTGCCGCTGAAGCAAAGAAATTACCACCAGCAATCTGAGTTGCTGTAATAGTTGCTGTGCCTGCACCGATAATCACCAAAGTACTTCCACTTACGACTACAACTGCGTCGTTAGAAGATGTATACGTCCATCGTGCAGTTGAGTTTGATGTTGGCGCAGTGATTGCAATTGCTGAATCGCCGACAACACCAGTCATCGCGGCTAATGTCCCTGTAATAGGTGCAACGGGTGCAACGGTAAGAGTGAGTTGACTTGTTGTCTCGGCCCAGTTCCAGTTAGCGGCCTGTGTAGCAGTAATAATTGCCTGACCTGCGCCAACAATTGTTACCTGATTATCTTTAACTGTTGCAACACTGATATTTGAAGATGCATAACTCCATGTGCCAGCAGATGACGATGATGGAGGTGTGAGTGCAAAGCCTGCATCGCCAAATGTCTTATCAATATTTCCCCACACTGACAATGTTGGAGTCGCAGGAGAAACAGTAAAGCGCATTGTTACTGGATTAGATGGCCCGTAGTTGCCAGCTGAGCCTTGATTGGCAGTAACTGTTACTGACCCAACTTGATACAAGGTAGCTATGTTTCCAGAGATCGAAACTATTGATGGATCTGATGAGACGAAAGTCCATGCCCCAAGCGAGTTCGAGGTAGGAGCATTTAATGTATAAGTATTTGCCGATAATGGCCGCAAAGCTACGACCGTATTAGGAAAAGCGCCCAAAGTTGGTGCTCCACCTAGAACGGTCAGCGTCATGGTTGAAATTCCAGCACCAAAGTTACCGATGGCCGCTTGAGTAGCGGTGATTGTTGCTGTGCCTGCGCCAACTGGAGTGATTGAATTTCCAGAAACGGTGGCCACGCTTAGATTCGATGATGCGTAACTCCATGTACCTGTTGAGTTTGATACAGGTGGAGACAAAGTAAATGAGTTAAAGATTCCTAAAGTTAAAGAAACGTTGCTGAAAGCTCCATGAACTGGAGTAGCTCCAAGAACGGTAATTGCAACATCCTTTGATGTTGATGCCCAGTTCCAATCGGCTGCTTGGGTCGCAGTAATTGTTACAGATCCTGCGCCTACTAAAGTCAAAGTGCCGCCTGATATGCGCGCGATATTCACATTAGAAGAGGTATAACTCCATGCTCCGGCCGATGTAGATGTTGGTGGCGTCAACGTATAGAGCGGACTATCAAGACTCTGTGGAGGAACGGTAAACACTCCCACTGTCGGGGCTTTGCCAGTGACGGTTACTGCAATATTTCTACTTGCTGCCAAGAAATCGGTGGTTCCCGCTTGTGTTGCAACAACGATTGTTGAGCCGACACCATTAATTGAGAAAGCAGAACCAACGATGCTAACTACGGCCGTGTTTAAAGATACATATGACCACACACCGGTTGAGTTTGATGTGGGCGGCGTTATTGCAAGCGCGCTAACTCCCCAGGGTGTAGTAACTGTTGACCAGGCACCATCCGTAATCGTCGGCAGTACTGCGACAGCCGAAGCTGGCGCTGTTGAAGGCATTGCCAGTGCGACTAACAATGCAATAACGATTGAGATCCGAGAGTTTTTCATGGTGCCGCCTTTAATCTAAAGTGATTGTTAATTAGATTTTATGCTTTTGTAGTAGCTGTATCAGGGATGTACACGCTCATAACGTGCATTGATTGTCAGAGTGTTAACACTCACCTTGGTTGTGATTGAAAAAATAAATTTAAAAGAAGAAAAGCCCCGGGTGTGAAAGGCACCCGAGGCTTAACTTGTGCGCGCGAAGGGATTCGAACCCCCAACCTTCTGATCCGTAGTCAGATGCTCTATCCGTTGAGCTACGCGCGCTTATGTAGTTTTGTTTAACCTGCGAATAGTACCCGCTTTTTATAGGCCTCCAAAACCTGCATAAATAAAGCACAAAGGGCGCCCGAATCATCGAGCGCCCTTTGTTATGAAGCCGTATTACTTAATTAGCCAACCTTCTTCACGCGACCATCAAGGGCGGGAACTTGGGTGACCTTTCCAGCTGCCATATCTGCCTTTAGTGCATCTACAAATACATCAAGTAGTGCGCCGAAAACCTTGGCTTGGGTTGGTGAGAATACATTCACATATCCATCTCCACCATAAATGATGTAGTCAAGAGTTGTGAGTGTGTAGACAGTTGAATCCTTTGGAATAGCTGTTCCATCGTTCTTAGTTACAGAGACGATGCGGCTTCCAAGAGGCTTTGAAGAATCAAATGTGAATTTGAATCCAGATACTTGTGGGAAGCGGCCATCGGCAGGATAGTTTCCGCCCACGCCATTCTCAAGTGCTGCCCAAAGATTTGCTCCAGTTACAACTGTTGTTGCAACCTGATTACCGAATGGGTAAACAGTTAGAGCGTCGCCCAGCGTTACATCCAGAGCGCCAGTACCAGTACGCACTAGTTTGGTATCTGCAGGAATATAAGTCTTTGCAGGGAATGTATCGCGGATTCCGCCACCATTTGAAAGTGCAAAGTCAGTCTTGTACTTAGCCCGTAGAAGATCTGCAATGTAATCACCCATTGGGTTCTCACCCGAGCGCTCTACTGCAGGTGTTCCGCCACGTGGGAATACGCCGGATACT
>CAIXPV010000178.1 GCA_903921405.1 uncultured Actinomycetes bacterium | reverse complement strand
TTGGATTATTCTTATGGGCACCATCGCCCCATACTTACTTGTTGTCAATGGAATCAAATTACTGTCGGCATCAACTGCCAGTGTGATGGGGATGGCAGAGCCGGTATTGGCTGGAGTCTTTGCATGGGTCTGGATCTCTGAAAAATGGAACGTGGTGCAGTTAATCGGTGGAGTAGTCGTCATTATTGGAATTATTCTGGCCGATCGTGCACGCATGGCGGCGCACTAGTTATTAATTAAGCTCCGAATGAACTGTCTTCAGGCGGTGTAACTTCGCGTTGTTGAGTCCAGTCTGTTCCAGCACCTGGATTTTGTGGCATATCGTAGAAACGTGCATAGTGAAGCTGCGCTGAAACAGTAATCGTACGAGTTGGTCCATTACGGTGTTTAGCAACGATTAGATCTGCCTCACCAGTTCGGTTTTGTTGATCGTACATATCATCGCGGTGAAGCAAGATAACAACGTCGGCATCTTGTTCGATAGAGCCGGATTCACGAAGATCAGAGAGCATTGGCTTCTTATCTGTGCGTTGTTCAGGTCCACGGTTTAGCTGTGAGATTGCGATAACAGGAATGTCTAACTCTTTAGCCATCAACTTTAAGTGACGTGAAAATTCAGAAACCTCTTGCTGGCGGTTCTCAACCTTTTTACCCGATGACATCAACTGTAAGTAGTCAATAACAATGAGTTTAAGGTTATGGCGCTGCTTCAGGCGACGGGCCTTGGCGCGAATCTCCATCATTGAAAGATTAGGTGAGTCATCGATAAATAGCGGTGCCTCAGAGATTTCACCCATACGACGTGCAAGGCGTGACCATTCATCATCAGATAACGTACCGGCACGAATATTATTTAAACCAACGCGTGCTTCGGCCGACAACATACGCATTGTAATTTCAGACTTCGACATTTCCAGCGAGAAGATAACCGATGTTAAACCATTGTGAATCGATGCATGTCGTGCAATATCTAGACCCAATGTTGACTTACCCATTGCAGGACGTGCTGCCAGGATAATCATGTTGCCTGGATGGAAGCCATGTGTCAGTGCATCAAGATCTTTAAAGCCAGTCTTAACACCTTCAACGCCAATACCCTTTGAAATCGCTTCAATCTCATCGAGTGCTTGTGGCAATAATGTTGAGAGTTGTACGTAATCTTCAGATGAGCGACGTTCGGTAACTGCATAGACCTCGGCCTGTGCTTGGTCGACCATGTCATCGACTTCACCTTCGGATGTATAACCGAGTTGAACAATCTTTGTTCCCGCTTCAACTAAACGACGCATGATTGCATGTTCGCGCACAATCTTTGCGTAGTACCCGGCGTTAGCTGCAGTTGGTACCGAAGAGATTAAAGTATGTAGATACGGTGCACCGCCTGCGCGAGCGATGTCACCGCGCTTTGATAATTCAGCTGAGACAGTTACGGCATCGGCGGGCTCTCCCCGACCATATAGATCGATAATCGCATCGTAAATTAATTCATGTGCTGGTCGATAAAAATCACGATCGCGAATAATTTCAATAACGTCAGCGATTGCATCTTTAGATAACAACATTCCACCGAGAACCGATTGTTCTGCGATTAAATCCTGTGGCGGTGTGCGCTCAAACTCAGCACCGACAGAGTTAATGTTGGGATCTCTATTAGGGCGACTACTTGGAAGTTCTGCGATGCTCACGCGTATAACCTCCCATGTAGGACTGACAGTGTGTTTTTATTACTAGGTGCGTAACTTAGGCCGAGGCCCCTATCGCGAGCGAACATCGCTGCCGTGCCTTGGGGACAAGCTGTGGGTAAAGGGGTGGATAAGCTCGATTTTCTGTGCATGAAGCGGTGGATAGACTGTGGATATCCACGGGGGGTTAGTACTCGCCATGGGTATAACCGCAGGTCACAGGGGATATTTGTACACACAAGCCTGGGGATTAAAGTAATTCTGGCAATCTTAGAATCTGAGATTAAGCCCGAATGCGATCATTGTTTGGGTCAAAGAGTGGTTCTTCGTGGATTGCACCGCTCACCCACGTACCGAAAAGCTCAACGTCTACCTGTGTTCCTGGGTCAGAGTTTTCGATGGGTAAGTAGGCATAGGCGATCGCTTTTCCGATCGTATAACCCTGGCCTCCGCTTTTAATGCGGCCAACTATTTCGTTATTGATTCGGATCGGTTCACTTCCAAATGGCACGGATGTAATGTCATCGAAAGTAATTGCTACAAGTTTTCTGGTCTGCATCTCTTTAGCTGCCACTGCTGCGGTTTTACCGTGGAACTCTTCTTTCTTTAATGAGACTGCAAACCCAAGCCCGGCCTCATAAGGATTAGTTTCGGTATTAATCTCACCGGCCCAAGCGCGATAGCCCTTTTCTAAGCGCAGTGATTCAATAGCGCGATAGCCGCATGCTGTAAGACCTAAGTCTTTTCCAGCCTCCATAATCTTTTCCCACAGCACTAAACCATCTGCAACTGATGAATAGATTTCCCAACCGAGTTCGCCCACATATGTGATGCGAGTTGCACGGACTTTAATACCTGCCAGAGTAATTTCCTGTGAAGACATAAAAGGAAATGCGGAGTGATTTAAATCGGCTGAAGTGAGTGATTGCAGAATCGCGCGTGAGTTAGGACCCATGATTCCAAAGCAGGTTAGATCGCGGGTAATGTTTGTAATCTCAACATTATCAAAGTTGAATTCACGGCGAATCTTTTCGAGCCAGCCAAAGTCATGCACTGCAAATGCCGTACCTGTAACAATCATGAACTCGTTGTCATCTGTTTGAGTAACGGTGTAATCAGATTCGATTCCAGCCTTTGAATTAAGTGCTTGTGTGTAAACGGTTTTGCCGACACCTTTAACAACATTGTTGGCACATACATAGTTAAGAAATTCACCTGCACGTGACCCAGTTATGCGAGCTTTAGCAAAGCTAGATTCATCAAATAATCCGGCGGCAGTTCTAGTTGCGTGGTGTTCTACTTGTACGGCCGATGACCAATGTTTACCTAGCCAGCCTTGAGGACGCAGAGCTTCATTGCCGATGTTACTTTGATAGTAATTAACGCGCTCCCACGAGGCTTTTTCGCCAAAAACGGCAGCGTGCGCTTTGTGCCATTCATAGACAGGAGATGTGAACTTAGGGCGTGCGCTTGTGCGCTCTTCGCCGGGATAGTGAATGTCGTAATACTGTTCATAGTTTTCAGTAATGCGTTGCAGGGTGAAATCAGGGGATTCATAAGATGTGCCAAAGCGCTTAATGTCCATATGCCACAAATCCATCGTAGGTTCACCAGCAACGATCCATTCAGCAACGACTTTGCCGATTCC
>CAIXPV010000177.1 GCA_903921405.1 uncultured Actinomycetes bacterium | reverse complement strand
CTCTATTGAAGTGATACCAAACCATATAAACCAAGGCCAAGACCTCAGCCCCTGCAAAAATCAGCAGGAACGTCTTCACTTCCTACTGCTCCGCGTTCGATAACTGCGCCAAGCCCCAGTGCTAAGCAAGGCCCAGGCTACTAATAGCGGTTGAAATAGCAGACGCACAAAGCGCGAACGATCACTATTTAAACCAAAGGCATCGGTGTGGTTTATGTATTGCGAGATGTTGCCCCAGAAGACTGCAACAAAGAACAGTGCAACTATCCAACCGATCTGGGTTCTGTATTTCCATAGTGCAATTAATGCAAGCCCCAATGCAATCTCAACAACTCCAGATGCGATAACTACTTGATCTGCCCATGTTTTTAAAAGGGATGGTACCTGTGCTTGAAACTCAAGTCGGCTAGTTGTTAAGTGTTTGATGCCGGCATAGGCCAGCGCTGCGCCAAGAAGGATCTGGGCGGATTTGTTGATCAGCTGTTTCATTAAGAAACTAGCGTTGATGCAAAGATCTGCCACGCAAGGGCTGATTTAGCTATCAATGACAAGGTGATGTAGGTCTTTTCTCCCCTGATGTAATCACTCCACTTTCCAACCTTTTTATATTGCAGGTACTGCACAACGGCAAAGGTATTAAAGAGAACAAAGAGTGAGATCACAATGCCATAGACAAATGCTGGCGCCTTAGTGTTGCCGGGGCCACCGATTGCCAAGACGTAAAAGATCAGTGCAAGCCAAGGAACTATTCCGGCGATGCAGCCAAAGATAAATGGAAGCCAGCCGCCGTTTCCAGGTTGCTCATATTTTTCTTGCAGCCAGCCAAATAAAATCATCGATGCATTGACACCAAAGATTGACACTATTGCAGCAACATCGGCGATTCCACAGATCTGTGCAATTAATACGATCATTACTGAAGAGCTAATCGAGTATTCAACCCAACGGAAGTAGTTGCGTTGTGCGCTAAGGCCTGCGCTGTAGCGAGGAAAGTATGCGGGTGATGCAACAAGAAAGTGGAAGAAGGCAGAGAGGCCAAGAAAGATTGCAACGGCTGTGCCTACTGGGGTGTTCATCAAGGTGATGGGTTCGGCAAAAGTACTTCCGGGTGGGCCAGCCATATAACGGGCAACAATGGGAAGCGAGAAATCATTGGCAAGGGCCAAGACCGCGAGCATTTGGGCTAAGTGGAAGACACCTGCGATTAGGTTGTAGCGGCGGATAGATGCTGCATTGATCTCTTTTGTCATAGGTAAAGGGTGCCAGATACCGCGCGGAAATGTTGTTTGAGCCAAGAGTGGCTATCCATTTCTATTGTATTGACCTGGTTATAGGGGTACGTTGCAAAAGTCGAAATTCGGCCACGGAGAGGGAGAATTACATGGCAACTACAAATGAGATATGGATCTGCGAAGGCGTAGAAGGAGCAACACGACGTCAGCAAATGGCGCGCCTAGGCGAATGGAAGAAGCTATTTCTTGCAGAGGGTGCTAAAGATGTAAAGGTGTGGGAAGGCGGATACGGCGAGTTCAACGGAACATGGTTTTTCGCAATTGAATTCGATAATGCACAAGCCTTTGGCGCATCACTAGATAAGTTCCATGCAAATTCAAAGAGCTTTGATGATGCTATGGATGTCTGGTCGAAGACCCCAGCATTGAAGTTCAAATCAGGCGGCTTACTTCACCATATGGCAAGTATCTAAATCATGCTTGCTAGCAAGCAGTTGGTGGATTAAGAGTGCACAGCCGCGCAGCTTGTTCTGTGCGATAACGTGAATCTTATGAAGGTAGTTAATCTATCTACTACCCCAATAAAGGGGTTTCAGCTTCATCATCCTGCCTCTATAGAAATCACTGCGCGCGGGGCTGTTGGAGACCGCGAGTTCTTCTTGGTAGATCAAGAGAATGCAATGTTTTCTTTTACAAAGGTTGGGGCGATTGCGCCACTGCTTGCTCGTTATGATGCACAAAGTGCGACTTTGGCCATTGTAGAAAATGGTGAAGTACTTGTTGAAGCAAATGTTGAGGAAGGGCCTGAACAAGCAGGTAACTTCTTCGATGTCTGGCAAGTAGAAGGACGTCTGATTGATGGGCCGTGGAATCAACTGCTCTCTGATCGCCTGGGTAAAGTTGTTAAGTTAATTAAGGCTGCCCCTGGTCGAAATGGCAGTGATGTTGAACCTCTATCGCTAATGAGCAGTGCATCTATGAAAGCTCTGGAGGATTCAGCCCAGGTTGGTCCCATTGATCCCGACCGCTTTCGCATGTTGATTCAAGTCGATGGCATTGCAGCTCACGAAGAAGATACGTGGGTCGATCAGGAGTTCGCCATCGGCAGCGCCATTATTAAAGCAGGTGGCCCTGTGAAGCGATGTGTTGCAACCACGCGAAATCCAAAGAGCGGCGTAGTTGATCTCAAGACGCTCAAACTGATTGGTGGTTATCGCGGCCGCCAGGAGTCGCGTTTTGGTACAGGCTTTAACTTTGGTATCTATGCAACGTGTGTGCAGCCCGGAACAATCAGTATTGGTGATCAGATAATCAAGCTATAGGCCTTGATATGTATCAGTCAAAGCAAAAGCCACACAGATTAACCACGATGGGGCTTTTGCATAGTGTTGGCTTTGCAGACTCTAGGCGGATTCTCAGCATAATTTCCTCAATAGTTAGCGTATTAACCCTAAGTTTGCCCCATACGCAACATTTGGAGGCACAGTGTTCTTAACATATCTTGGTCGTGAATTAAGCAAAAGGAAACGTCAAACGGCTTTAGTCTCAATCGCATTAGCAATTGCAATTGGACTAGTCGTTATTGTCAGTGCCGCATCAGCAGGAATTAACTCCGCGCAAAGCAAAGTATTAAGCGGGCTCTACGGAATCGGTACAGATATCACCGTTTCACAATCTGCACTTCCGACCCCCGGCGGTGCGCGCTTTGATTTCAACGGTGGAGGCGATGTTGCCGTGCCACGCGGTGATGGACAGCGACCAGATTTTTCTACTTTTGCACAAGATCGTCTTGATGTTGCACGTTTCTCTGCAACTTTTGATACAACCGTGTTGAATCAAATTGCCGCAATCGATGGCATAGCAGGTTCATCAGCAACACTTAAATTAAATAGCATCTCGTTTAAGGGCTCGGTTCCAAATCAAAGCACAGATGCCACAGGTGGTACAGGTACTGCTGACGGAGTCCCAAACCCTGCAACTAATGGTGGCGGCCAAGGTCGCGGTAATTTTGAAATAAACTCAAAGAGTATTGAAGGCATCGATGTAACAGGTGCAAATGTTGGCCCACTCAAAGGTGTATCTATCGATGGTGGGCGGATGTTGGCAGCAAGTGATGCCGGTAAGAATATTGCCGTAGTTGATTCGGTGTATGCCACTGCTAACACAATAAAGGTTGGAGATACTCTGGCTCTTAAGGCAGTCAACTTTACAGTTGTTGGACTTATTTCATCTAGCGGGGGCGGCGCAGAAACTAGTTCCAATATCTATATACCTTTGGATACCGCTCAGAGCCTGGTTGCAAAGCCTGGTGTGGTTACCAATATATATGTCAGCGCAAAAAACGCATCGAGTATTCCAGCAATTAAGAAAGCACTTCTTGTAATTCTCCCGGATGCAACTGTTAGTTCGCAGGATGATCTTGCAGCATCATTAACTGGCTCTTTATCTTCTGCCTCGGGTCTTGTCAGAACACTTGGAAAGTGGTTATCCATCATTGTGCTGCTGGTCGCATTTGCAGTGGCCGGACTCTTTACTAGCTCTGGTGTTAATCGGCGAGTTCGCGAGTTTGGAACATTGAAAGCAATTGGGTGGAGAAATTCACGAATAGTCAGACAAATTATGGGAGAAACATTTGTAACTGGTGCAATTGCCGCGCTGCTGGGATTGATTATTGGCACTATTGGCATCTTCATCGTTAACTTGGTAGCTCCAACACTCTCCTCATCTGCTGGTCAGTTATCACCATTTGGCGGAGGCCTTCCTGGCAGATTCGCCGGTCAACAAGGCGGCGGTGATGCAGGTGGATTCCGTGGAGATGGTGGTTTCCCTGGAGGTGGTTTAGGCGGTTTAAATAATGCGGCGACAGCCGTGAAGCTTCATATTAATTTATCAATGTCCACCCTGCTTCTAGCTATATCCATTGCATTACTCGGCGCATTGATTGCCGGAGCTTTCGGAGCCTGGCGCGCAGCACGTCTTACCCCAGTGAGTGCTTTTAGGAGTGTGGAATAAATGTCAGAGACAACTGCCGTTCTATATGAAATCAAAGGTTTATCAAAGCGTTATGTGCAAAAGGGCAGGAATATTGACGCACTCAATAATGTTGATTTAACTATCAACTCTGGTGATCTCATCAGTATTCAAGGGCCGACTGGTGGAGGAAAGTCCACGCTTTTGCAGATGTTAGGTGGGCTAGACAAACCGACTTCAGGATCGATATCTCTGCTCGGTAAGAACTTAGAGACCATGAGCGAGTCTGACTTAGCGCGTACGCGAGGAAATCAAATCGGCTTTATCTTCCAGACGTTTAACTTGATTCCAACGTTGAACGCCCTTGAAAATGTCGAAACTGCATTGGTTCCTTTGGGGGTTTCATCACTTGAGCGGCGAGAGCGTTCACTGAAAGCCCTGGAATTAATGGGGCTATCTGATCGCGCTAATCACCTGCCATCAGAGCTCTCTGGTGGTCAACAACAACGTGTAGCAATTGCTCGTGCGTTGGTCAAAAATCCCGATGTTCTACTTGCCGATGAACCAACTGGAAATCTTGATCAAGATACTAGAGACCAGATTATGGATTTATTGGAGAGTATCTGGCGTGATAAAGGCCTGACGTTAATTATGGTTACCCACGATTCGGCGATTGCTAAGCGTGCAAAAACACACTTAATAATCGCTAACGGCAAAGTATCGGTCAAATAGTCCGTTACTAATTACTGCTTAAGAAATCTTTCTTGAGTAGTACTGGGTGTATTCCAAAGTATCCCAGCCCAATTTGTCATAGAGAAACTTGCCGTCCCCACTTGCAAATAGCAGGGCGTTATCTTGTCCGGCCCGTGCATGGAACTGCTGAACATATTGCAAAAGCTCGGCTCCGTAACCCTTTTTCTGGGCAGATGCAGGGGTGGCCATGCTATAAATTCCAACGCTATTTTCAAAGACTGTACTTGTCACAATAGAGACCATCACATCTGCATCGAATAAGGCCCATAAGAAATGGTCAATGTTCCAATTATCAAAGAACTCATTGAAAAGTTTCATAGTCTCATGATCTATT
>CAIXPV010000176.1 GCA_903921405.1 uncultured Actinomycetes bacterium | reverse complement strand
CCCATGAAGCGTCTGTGCGACTTTGTAGCCTAACTGCGAAAGATCAATGTCAACTGAGCAAGCAGTCGTTGCAATAAGAACTAAAACTGCACTCTTCTTGGATTCGCGCACGTACGCAACATAACCATCTTCGGCTACAACCCAACGCAATCCACCGTTGATAAATGCATCTTCATTGCGACGCAAACGTGTGAGCTGTTTAATCTCGTTAAGAAAATCCACATCCCAATCGCTTTGATCATCCCACGTCATTGTTTTGCGGGTGTCATCTCCATTATTTCCTTCAAAACCAATCTCGTCACCCATAAAAATTGAGGGAACGCCAGGGTAAGTCAGTAACATTGTCATTGCAGATAAGTGACGAGCACGATCCTTGCCGACGATTGTACGAAAGCGCGGAGTGTCATGTGAATCTAACAAGACCATTGATGCGGTAAGGGCCCGCCAAGGAATAGAGCCATTAAAATTCTTGATGGTATTCACTAATGCTTTACCGGTGATCTTGGGTGAATCAATTGGAAGGCCTTGAAATCCTCCGCCGAGTTTGGCATTTTTATTCATCCATGACGCTAAAGGTCGCATGAAGCCCTGATAATTCATGGTTCCATGCCAACCGCGGCCAGCTAGATCTTCGGCAACAAAATCACCGTTTTCAGCCACTAACCAAGCATCGGGAGCAACCTCATCCATCACTTGTCGTATTCCATGCATGACTTCATCGTGGATATCGATATCACCCAACTTGCCTGTCATATTGCCTACATCGATACGCCAGCCAGACATTCCAAATTTAGGTGAGAGCCACTTCTGAACTATTGAATTCTTGGCTTCATACATCTCTTTACGTAGTGCTTTGGAGGCAAAATTCAACTTAGGAAGTGACTCCAGCCCCCACCAGCCGACATAGCCCCACTTAAAACTCTTATCCCAGTAAAAATATCCATGCTCTTTACTCTTCTTATCTTTCTTAGCTTTCTTTAACCAGTGATGGCCCATGCCACAGTGGTTGGATGTTAGATCTCCGACTAAACGAATACCAGCTTTGTCACTAGCTTTGCGCAAACTAAACCATGCTTCATTTCCGCCAAGCAGCGGATCCACTGTCGTAAAATCCGTAGCGTCATATCGATGATTAGAACGCGAAGGAAAGAATGGAGTGAAATAAATTCCATTTATTCCTAACTCCTTGATGTAGTCCAGATGCTCTTCTACCCCTTTGAGATCTCCGCCGGCAACTTCTTGGCCATTCCATTTCTTCTTACTCTTATTAAACGAAGCCCACTCTTGATGATTAGCCCAGTCAGGAAGAACTTTCGTAGATGTAGAAGCAAAACGATCAGGGAAAATTTGGTAGAAGACTGAGCTCTTGAGCCAAGTCGGCGTTGGCTTTTGCGCGATAATTTGAAAATCGCTATTGGAATGGACATCGTGGTGATGTAGACCTGCAGCATTGAGCCAATCAAATTTATCTTTACCAGCAAAAAGAAAACGATAACGAGTATGGGGGTTTATGATTGCAATGCTTACCTGCCACCATGACTCATGTTTTGCCTTCTTGCCTAGTTTTAAATGCGCAGTGCGCGGCTCCCCGTCGTGATAAAAACGTATAACCGCTTGATCAAATGTATAGGAGTTCGGAATACGAACTTTGAAGGTGACTTTTTCCCCTAGCTGTGGCGCACTGTTAGAAACGTAAATCTGGCTGCCATCGTGGTGGGGCTCAAGTATCAGCTTCGTCATGGGTCCAAAATATCATCGAAGCAGCCAATCATGTGGTCAAAAGAAAACGTCGGCTATGTGTCCAATGCGCTTTCAAACTGACTGGCGTAAAGATCGAAATAAAAGCCCTTTTTAGCCATCAATTCCTCGTGGCGTCCCTGCTCAATTATTTTTCCTTTATCCATCACCAAAATAGTGTCTGCATCTTTAATTGTAGAAAGTCGGTGAGCGATTACAAAACTGGTCCGGCCTTGGCGAAGTTTTGCCATTGCATGTTGGACCATAATTTCTGTACGTGTATCAACTGAGGATGTTGCCTCATCTAAAATCAAGATGGCAGGGTCGGCCATAAATGCACGCGCGATAGTAATCAACTGACGCTCTCCATTTGAGACAGTTGAGTTGTCATCTGAGACTCTGGATTCATATCCATCGGCTAGTGAGCGCATAAAGTGATCAATATTGGCCGCCTTTGCAGCCGCTATCACTTTGTCATGTGTTGGATCTTGGCTTCCAAATCCGATGTTCTCGCTCATGGTTCCATCAAATAGCCACGTATCTTGTAAGACCATTCCAAATTGGCGCCGCAGATCATCGCGAGTAAGGGAGCGAATATCGTTTCCATCTAAAGTAATTCGCCCAGAGTTCACTTCATAAAATCGCATGATTAAGTTGACCAAAGTTGTTTTACCCGCACCCGTGGGACCAACTATGGCAATAGTCTGACCTGGCTTAACGATTAAATTGAGGTTTTCAATCAATGGTTGATCTGGGTTGTAGCTAAAAGTGACGTCTTCAAAGCGAACTTCACCGATAGCCCGATCAACTGCAAGGGCATCAACTGTCTCTGCCTCTTGCTCCTCGGCATCGAGGAATTCGAAGAGTCGCTCGGCTGAGGCAACACCAGATTGCACGCTATTCATTAACCCTGCAATCTGAGCCAGCGGCATAGCAAACTGACGAGAATATTGGATGAAAGCTTGAACATCGCCCAATGACATTGAACCCGTGGCGACTCGATATCCACCAAGAACTGCGATGCCAACATAGATTAAGTTAGAAACCAACTGGGTAGTTGGTTGAATAATGCTTGACATAAATTGAGCTTTAAAACTTGAATCACGAAGTTTGGTATTTAATGTCGTGAACTCCTCAATTGCACTTTCACGACGTCCAAAGACCTTTACGAGTGAGTGCCCAGTGTGCATCTCTTCCACATGTCCATTGAGCTTGCCAGTCCAGTCCCACTGAGCCACAAATTCACGTTGTGAGCGTTTAGCAATTCGCACAGAAAAGAAGATGCTAATTGGGATGGCAAAAAGTGAGATCAGAGCAAGCTCCCAACTGATCCACACCATCATTATGAGCACCGAAATAATGGTCAAAAGAGAGTTAAGAATCTGGGATAAACCTTGCTGCAAAGAGTTTGAAATATTATCAATGTCATTAGTAACTCGGCTTAGCAAATCTCCGCGCGATTGTTTATCAAAATAGCTAAGTGGCAATCGACCGATCTTTTCTTCGGCCAAGCGGCGCAATCTAAAGACTGATCGCTGAGTAACTCCAGCCATTAGGTAGGCCTGAATCCACATCAGAAATGATGCAACTACGTAGACTCCGATAGCTAAGAATAGAACTTTGGCAACAGCCGAAAAATCTATTCCCACCCCTGGAACCACCGAGCTCTTATCCAACATATCGGCAAGTCGGTCTTGGCCTTTCGCCCGCAAACCTGCGACCGCCTGAGTTTTTGTAACTCCAGCTGGCAATTGATGTCCAAGGAAACCGTAAAAAATATAGTTAGTAGCTCGACCAAGAATCTTTGGTCCAAAGGATCCAATGACTACGCTAACCGTAATTAATGAGAGTACAAGTGAAAGAACCTTTCTTTCGGGTCCAAGTTCACTTAACAAACGTTTGAGGGAAGCTTTGAAATCCTTTGTCTTAGCTGGCGGAGCGCCAAACATTCCAGCCATCGGGCCTCCACGAGGACCAGCAGCACCGGGGCGATGTGTACTCATGCCGCCTCCTCTGGACTTAACTGAGAAAGCACAATCTCTTTATAGGTCTCACAAGTATTCATAAGCTCATGGTGTTTACCGATTCCAACGACTGCGCCTTGATCTAAAACGATGATCTGATCGGCGTTCAAAATTGTGCTGACACGTTGGGCCACAACTATTAGTGTCGAATCTTTCGCCGTTATCTCCAACGCTTTACGTAGGTTTGCATCAGTTGTGAAATCAAGTGCTGAAAAACTATCATCGAGAATATAAATCGTAGGTTTCTTAGCGATAGCTCGCGCAATTGCTAAACGTTGGCGTTGGCCACCTGAGAAGTTGGTACCGCCTTGGGCAACTGATGCCAGCAACTTATCTGGAAGTTCTTCTACAAAATCCCTAGCTTGGGCAGTCTCTAAGGCTGTCCATAGATCCTCTTCCGTTGCATTGTCATCGCCATATCGAAGATTTGTTGCGATGGTTCCACCAAAGAGAAATGCGCGCTGTGGCACTAATCCAATATTTGACCATACTGACTCAAGGGCCTGATCGCGCACGTTAATTCCATCTATGAAAACCTGCCCATCAGTCGGATCAATAAAACGTGGAATCAAATTAATAAGCGTCGATTTACCGCTACCTGTGCTGCCAACAATTGCCGTGAACTGCCCAGGCTCTGCCGTGAAGGTGATGCCAGAAAGTACCGGGTGCTCAGCACCTGGATATCTAAACTCGACATTGTTGAACTCAACCCTGCCGGTATGTACTGCAGGGCTTTGTGGTGTTGAGGTTTCAACTACAGATGAAGGTGTCAATAGAACTTCTTCAATACGCTCGGCACTTGCTGCAGCCCGTGGAATCATCAGCGACATCATTACGGCCATCATGACGCTGGAGAGAATCTGCATGATGTAGGCAAGAAATGCCGTTAAATCACCAATCTGCATATTGCCCGTATCGACAAGCTTTCCGCCAAACCAAATAACTGCGACGCTACTTAGGTTCAAAATGAGCATCAATACCGGAAACATCACAGCAAAGGTACGAGTCACGCTTAACGTGGTCATCATTAAATCTTCACTGGCTTGAGCAAATCGCTTCTCTTCAAATCCGGTCTTCACAAATGCTCGAATCACGCGAATTCCACTTATTTGCTCGCGCAAGACTAAATTGATGCGGTCAATCTTTTCTTGCATCACACGAAATAGCGGAACGATTCTGCGCAGAAGTACCCAAATCAGTGAAGACATAATTGGCAAGACCACAATAAGCAGCAATGAAAGCTTGGCATTAGTTCTAATGGCCATAATCGATGCACCAACACCAGTTATTGGTGCGCTGAGCATCATTGTTAAACCCATAAACAGGACCATCTGAACCTGTTGTACGTCATTGGTATTTCTAGTGATCAAGGATGGAGCACCGAATTTATTGAGCTCTCGAGTGGAAAAACGCTCAACGGATGCAAAGACTGCTCCGCGTACATCTGCGCCAAAGGCCATTGATACTTTGGCGCTTAAAAATGCCAAAAGAATCGAGGCGCCCATCACTAAGGCTGACGAGGCGAGCATGACAAATCCGATTTTCCAGATGTAGGAGATATCCCCTTTGGCAACACCGTTATTAATCAAATCGGCGTTCAGGCTAGGCAGGTAAAGGTTGGCAATAGATTGGACTAAGAGCAAGATTGAAATAGAGATGACAATTCCCTTGTATGGCGCAAGGAAATCTTTAAGTATCTTCGTTAGCAATTATTGTCCAATCTCTAAGCCCAGCCTATGAGATTGATATGTACTGGTCAATAAATTAAGCCTTTTGCGCCCATGCAGAGTTAAAGGTTTCAATAAAGTGCTCAAGCGGCTGGGCTCCTGATATTCCAAACTTCATGTCGAATACAAAGAATGGAACCCCGGTCGCCCCTAACTGCGCAGCTAAATCTCTATCTGCAATCACTTCACTGTGGAATTGATCTGATTCTAGGACCTGCATCACATCTGATGAAGGAATCCCAATAGATTCTGCCATTACACAAATATCTTGATGAGAAAACAGGGGCGCGGAGTTTTCGAAATAACCTGAATACATAGCTTCTAACAGCTGATCTTGCTTTCCAATCGTTGCCGCCCACAAGAGAGCTCTGTGAGCATCAAGAGTATTACCCGAGAGCGTTTCATCCAAGTTATAGCAGAGTCCTTCACCATCTGCTACAGCACAAACATTTGCCTGCATCTCTTTAACTTGCTCGGTTGAGACCCCGTATTTCTCAGCTAAATGTTTTCCTGTTGGAACTGTTGCCGCAGCATCAGGTTGAAGTTGAAATGCGCGATGTCTGATAACTATTTCCTCTTTATGATCGAATTGGGCCAGTGCGCTTTCTAACCGACGCTTACCAATGAAGCACCATGGGCACACAACATCAGACCACACATCAATAATCATATTTACTCGCTATCTCTGACCATATGCATATAGAAACGACCGGGTTGGCGCTCACTTGCCTTCTTTTCTCCAGCTTCAACAAAGCCCAGGGCGTTGTACGCAGCAATTGCAGCGTAGTTATCAGTCCAAACGCCTAAGCCTTGACGCTGCCAACCTTTGGAAAGGCAATGCATATCTACATAAGCAAATAATGCTCTGAACGCACCTTGTCCGCGAAATAGTGGATCACTCCAGCAGCCACCAATCCAACACGTTGCACCATGATCACCATGTAAAACTTCAACCGACATGATGGCTATATCTTGAGAGTCTAAAGATGCAACTAAATAATCTAACGTAATGAATTTAGAACGCCAGTCCGCTTCTGAGAAAGATTTCTCAGTCTCTAGCGTTCCTCCAAATGCATCAGGGCTATCAAGTAATGATCTCAAACGCAGGTCACGAAGGCGGCTCCACTCATCGCTTGTCAGAAGTGCCACCTGAATCTGAGATTTCATAGGCAAATAATGCACTATTAATCTACTTCTTGCCCTCTCGCTGTAATCTAGGAACATGGATCAGCACCACAAAGAAGTGCAAGAACGTTGGGGCGATACCAATGAGTATCGTCAATCCAAAGAGCGCACCTCTAGGTATTCACCGGCGGATTTTGAGCTAGCAAAAGTTGACCAAGAGGCTGCGACAGAGGCATTTGCCTATGCCTATGGCAATAGCTTGCCAATTACATCATCGGAAGCTCAAGCCGCAGTAATAGCGCATCGTGATGCGATCTCGAAATGGTTTTATGATTGTTCAGTTGAGATGCAAAAGAATTTGGCGCTTATGTACGTTTCGGATGAACGGTTTAAGAAGTATTACGATGATCGCCTGCGGGGATTAGCTCAATATGTACATGATGCAATAACGGCGCAACCGAATTAATACTCGTTTAATCCCTTACCTTTCAAAATCATAGGGGCGCACCTTTCAACCCTTGCCTGCATTGTTTTGACCTGTTTTGCTGCAGTGAAATGTAGAACATAGGCTCTTTGGCGTCCCGGAGTTAACTTCTTAAAGGCCGCTGCAAGACCAGGAGTTTTCTTTAATGCTTTTTCTATGTCGGCTGGAATAGTTAACTCTGAGGTTTTTTTAAACTCAACTTTCAAGCCTTCCTTTTCAATCGCAATGGCCTCTGCCATATAGGACTTAATGGTCTTCTTCATCTTTTTTATCTCTGCAAGGCTTGTAAATCGAATTTGCCGTGCTGATTGAACATTCTCTGTCTGTTGAATGAGAATTTTCTCAGGGTCTTTCATAAGCGCACCTTTAAAGAATGCAATTGCACAATAGTTCTTAAAACCATGAATCAAAAAGACATTGCCATTTTCAAGGGTGTAACAAGGGTGGTTCCACTTCAAGTCCTCAGTTAATCCTGATTGCAGAGCTATCTCTCTTAGAAGCTCAAACTCTTCCTGCCATTGTGAGGCATTTTTAATGAAGACATCTACGCGGCGATTCATTTAGAACTCTCTGCTCGTCTCATTCTTACGTTAGCGCTCGACGCGTGCACTTCCACCGCCAGCTAGTTTTTCAACTTCTGCAAGTGATGCCATTGTCGTATCCCCCGGTGTTGTCATAGCAAGAGCACCATGGGCAACTCCGAGTTCTAACGCCTCTTGTAAAGTACGGCCATCAAGTAATCCAAAGATAAGACCTGAAGCAAAGCTATCTCCGCTGCCAACCCGATCTAGCACTTCTACTCTTTCATAACGTTTTGAATGTAGTAAGCCTGTTTCTTTAGTCCATGCAATCGCACTCCAGTCATTAATAGAGGCACTATGAACTTTTCGTAACGTCGTAGCTATGACTTCAAGATTTGAATATGTGGTCACAACTTCCTGAACCATCGCACCAAAAGCACCATGATCAATCTCAGTGAACTTTGATGAGAGGCCTTCAACCTTAAAACCAAGTGATTCAGTGAAATCTTCTTCGTTGCCAATCATGACATCAACATATGGAGCTAATTTTCTATTTACTTCTTGCGCCTTTGCCTGCCCCCCAATTGCACTCCATAGGCTTGGACGGTAATTCAAATCGTATGAAATCTTTGTTCCATGCTTCTTAGCGCTCTTCATAGCAGCTTCGATTACACCTGGTGTGGATTCTGAAAGTCCAGCGAAAATTCCGCCTGTATGAAACCAACGTACTCCTTGAGAAAAAATCGCATCCCAGTCATATGACTCTGCAGTTAATTGTGATGCCGCAGTGTTGCCTCGATCAGAGATTCCTACTGCGCCACGTAAACCAAAGCCGCGCTCGGTGAAATTAAGTCCATTGCGCACGGTGCGACCTATGCCATCGAACTTCTTCCATTGGATGTATCGAGTATCAACCCCGCCCTGCAAAATAAGATCTTCAACAAGTCGGCCAATATCATTCTCAGCAAAGGCAGTAATCACCGCAGTGCGAAGTCCAAAGCAGCGTCGCAGGCCACGTGCAACGTTGTATTCGCCGCCACCTTCCCACGCAGTAAATGCGCGAGCAGTTTTAGTGCGGCTCTCACCTGGATCAAGGCGCAGCATTACTTCACCTAATGAAATCTCATCAAAAAGCGCTTCAGTCTGTGGCATTATTTTCATGGGGCGCATACCTCAACGGCTTCTTTGGTCAACGAAATAATTGTCTCAAAATCTCCACTATCAACCAAGGCTTGTGCAACCATCCACGACCCACCGACTGCGACAACGCAGGCGAGCGCTAAATAGTCCGCAGCGTTTTTTGCAGTAACTCCCCCTGTGGGCATAAATGAAACTCCGGGGAAAGGTGCTGACATCGCTTTAAGGGCGCTAACGCCACCTAAAGTCTCGGCTGGAAAGAATTTCACTGTAGTTATGCCAGCATCTAAGGCTTGCAAAATCTCCGTTGGGGTTGCAATGCCAGGAAAATAAGGAATCTTTAATCGTGCTGCTTCAGCTGCTACTGATGGTGAAAAGCCGGCGGAGACTGCGAATTGTGCTCCTGCATCAACGGCTTTTTTCACATCGTCAGCATTTCGCAATGAGCCAACACCACTCACTAGCTTGGAATTACTAGCCATAATTCTTAGCGCCTCAAGGCTTGCAGGTGTACGAAGAGTTACTTCAGCTATAGGTAATCCACCTTCGATAAGTGCTGCAGCTAAATCTGCCGCCTTTGTTGCATCGCTGATTGCAACGACTGGAACAATACGCTTAGCGGTGATGAGGCTAGTCATCGACCCATCCATCCACCATCGACAGTTAAAACTTCACCATTTATATAGCGAGCTGCTGGGGATGCTAAGAAGACTGCCACTGATGCAATGTCATCGGTTGATCCCCATCGGCCAGTTGGTATTCGGGCCAGAATTGATGCATTTCTATCTGGATCATTTCTTAAAGCTTCAGTGTTATCGGTTTCAATATATCCAGGAGCGATTGCATTAACAGTGACTCCTTGGCTGGCCCACTCGTTAGCTAGGGCTTTAGTTACTCCCGCAACTGCATGTTTACTGGCCGTGTAAGCCGGCACATTGATTCCACCTTGAAAAGATAAAAGAGATGCAATGTTGATGATTGCTCCACTTTTGCGCTCCAACATCGCACGGCCACACGCCTGAGAAATAAGGAAGACTGAGTTTAAGTTTGTCTCAATGATGCGATTCCAGTCGTGAAGCGTTGTTTGTGCAGCTGGGGCGCGCGAAATAGTGCCGGCGTTGTTGACCACAATATCTACATGTAAGGACTGGACATCGGCAAAAGCCTTCACAACCTGATCAGAGGATGAGAGATCGCAGATTAGTAGCTCTACTTTTCGACCGATTTTCTCAATGCTTTTGCGTGTTTGATCTAAAGAATCGTATGAGCGTCCGACTAAGACTAAATCGGCACCAGCATGAGCAAATGCTTCGGCAATTGCCGCACCAATTCCCTTACTGGCACCGGTAACTAGTGCTTTCTTACCCACTAAAGAAAACTGGGATTCAAGCCATGTCTGCATTATTTTAAGGTCTTTGTTGGTACGGCATTAAAATCTGAATAAGTAATGTTCTCACCGGCCGTGGACCAAACAAACTTATAGTTAGAAGTTCCAGCTCCGGTGTGAATAGACCAAGCCGGACTAATTACTACCTCTTTATTGCTTAATACAAAGCTTCTGGATTGATCTGGTTTTCCAAATAAGTGAATAACCTTCTCATTTTCATCTAAATCAAAGTACAGATAGACCTCAGTACGTCGCTCGTGAACATGGCACGGCATGGTGTTCCAGACACTGCCCTCATGAATTGTTGTGATTCCCATAGCCATTGATGATGATGCAATACCTTGGTCATGGATGTACTTACGCAAAGTACGCTCGCTTGCAAACTTCTTATCACCAATCACTATTGCATCAGAGTCAGATTTCTTGATTAAAGTCGTAGGGAAATCTGCGTGGCACATACTTGAGGTGAAATATATTTCAGCAGTTCCACTAATAACGATCTCTTTAGAGCCACGACCGATATAAATGATGTCCTCAGCATTCATGGAGTATTTACTTCCATCAATGCTTACATCGCACGCCCCTTGCAGGCAGACCAAACCGAGTTCTCGTCGCTCTAATAGGTACTGGGCGCTGAGCTCGGCTGGGGCTTCAAGTGAAACGCTACCGCTGTGCAACGAAGCACCACCAATTAAAATACGATCGTGATGTGATTGAACGTATGTCACGGTATTTTTCTGAAAGAGATTGCTAATCACAAGTTTTTCACGCAAATAATCGGCGCTTTTAGCTTGGACATCGTCAGGGGTGATCGGGGCTCGTAATTCCATGTACAAAGTCTACGACAAGTTGCAAATATAAAGAAACGTTATGACAAAAGCTGGTTTCTGCAATTATCTAACCACTTTGAAATTGCTAACTAGGCCTATCTCTAGTTGAATGTCCCGTGGTCACCGATGAAAATCGCGCCACAAATCCCTCATCCAGAAAGGTTCTACATCAGATGAAGATGCAATCACTACGAAGCAAGATTGCAATCGGATTATCAGTTGTTCTTTCAGCAGGCCTTGTTGCAACAGGTCTCCCGTCAGCACATGCAGATACATCAGGATTGCAACCAACTTCAGCACAGCTTTCAGCATGGAAGGGTAAGGAAATCACTTACTACTTCTATAACGACAGTCAGGCTGAACTTGATATCACTAAGGCGCAAATCGCTGATTTCCAAAAGTTAACTGGAGCTACAGTAAAGCTTGATGTTATTCCTTACACAAGCCTTGATACACAGCTACAGGCACGTATCGCCGCTGGAAATGCTCCAGACGTCGCGCGTTTGAACAACCCAGGTCTCTACCAGAGCGTTTCTCTTAATCTAGAAACATACATGGGTCGCAAATATGTTGACGAGTTCCTTAAGGGTTCTACTTTCCAAGTAACTGACCCAAAGACTAAGAAGCTAATTGGTGTTCCTTACGACCTTTCAATGAATGGTCCAATCATCAACGTTGATCAGTTTAAGAAGGCCGGAGTTGCAGTTCCAACTTCTTGGAACTGGACTCAGTTAATTGCTGCAGCCAAGAAGGTCCAAGCTGCAAATGGAACTGAGTACGCATTTGCTATGGACAAGTCAGGCCACCGTTTCTCGACTATTCTTAGCCAATTCAACTCATACATGGTGGATAAGAATCAGCGCAACGTTCTGCCACAGTCAAAGACTCGTGCAATCAAAACTCTTAAGTTGATCACAGATCTCTACAAGGCTGACTTAGCCCCTAAGGATCTTTGGATCGGCTCTGGAACTAAGTACGCATCACCTGTAGCAGTATTCGTTGGTCAGCAAGTTCCTGTGTTCTTCTCAGGTAACTTCAACCTTGCAACTCTTGATTCAACTGCGAAGTTCAACTTCCAAGTTGTACCAAATCCAAAAGAGATCAACGGCGGAGGATGGCCAGGAGGCAAGTTCCTAACAGCCTTCAATTCAAGCAAGACTCCAGATCTAGCCGCATACTTCTTGCACTATTTAGCTGATACAGCTCAAATGGAGCAGATGGATAAGGGTGCATTCTGGTTGCCAACACGTAAGGATCTCGTTGCTTCAGGCATCAAGTATCCAAAGCGTGCTGCAGATATGGATGTATACCTAGCTGATACAGGTAGCACACCTGCTGCTGCATACGGTATTCAGTCAGTACCAACTTTGACTGGCTTGATCTATAACTACCTCCGCGACTTAATGACAGATGTCATGGGCGGAAAGATCACAGCTGCGCAAGCTATCGATAAGCAGATTGCGTTTATTGATGCACAACTTGCAACACTAAAGAAGTAATTGGACCTCATAGGAACTCTTACCTTCTTTATATGAAAACTAAGAATAAGGTTAACCGTCGGCGTCCCAGCCAAAGCTGGCGCCGGCGGTTAACTCCTTATGTCTTCATTATGCCAAATATGGCGATTTTTATAACCTTTATTATTTGGCCAGCCCTACGCGGAATTTACATATCTTTTTTTGATAGTACCGATGGCCGGACTTTTACATTTGTTGGTACAGCCAACTATAAAGCGATCATTGGCGACCCAACCGCGATAGAGGTAGCAAGGGCCACCGCAACCTATGTTGTGTTCTATGTTTTGATAGCAACGACTTTAGCCATGTTCTTTGCAATCGTTGTGAATGAGCAGAAGTTTGCTAAAGGTTTCTTTCGAGCAGTTCTTTTTCTTCCCGTCATGCTCTCACCGGTCGTGGTTGGTCTGATCTGGAATGATGTTCTAGACCGCAAAGTTGGTCCACTAAACGCACTACTTGAAGCTGTAGGCGGAGGCAGTCCAGGCTGGTTGATCGAACCTAAGCTTGGAATGATCGCTGTCATCTTTGTTGGAGTGTGGGTTCACTTAGGTTTCTATTCCATAATTTTATTAGCTGGTTTGCAGGGAATTGATCGCAGTCTTCTTGAAGCCGCATCGATGGATGGTGCCACACGCGGGCAGATTATTCGCTTAATTATTCTTCCGCTTTTAAAGCCAACAACGCTTGTCATTATTATTTTGGCGACAATTCATGGCTTCCAGTCATTTGACTTTATCTACACTCTTACAGGTGGCGGGCCCTTTGGTGCAACCACACTGATTGTTCAATATATCTATGACCATGCTTTTCAAGTGCCGATTCAATATGGACTAGGCAGCGCCGCTGGCGTCATCTTGTTCATGGTTATATTCGCATTTACTGCACTTAACTTCTTGCTTGGTAGAAAGCGGGATGCGATATGAGAAGCCTAAAATTGAGCTCGAGCAAACAAAAATGGACTTCTGCCTCAGGTAAGAGGCCACCAACTCGTGCTGAGATCATACGTACAACATTTCTTACCGTCATGATGTTAATTATTTTGGCACCAGTGGTCTGGTTTGTTCTTTCCTCGTTCAAAGATATAACCGATTTAAGTTCACGACCACCAAAGATCTTGCCTACTCATTGGGCCTTTGAAAATTACACCGAAGCGTTCAAGATGTATAACTATAAACGATACTTCATGAATAGTGTTTTTATCACTACGGTTGCCACGCTTTTAACGCTACTTATTAATTCGATGGCAGCCTACGCTTTCTCTAAGTACAACTTCCGTGGCCGTGATGGTCTATTCGTTATGACTCTAGCCATGATTATGATTCCACTTCAGGTAATTCTGATTCCTATTTATCTAGTGGTTTCATCTCTTGGTTTAGTGAATACATATTGGGGAATGATTATTCCTGCGGCAGCGACACCTACAGGTGTATTTATTCTGCGCCAATACATGTTGACGATTCCTGATGAGTTAATTGAATCGGCCCGCATCGATGGTGCTGGAGAGTTCCGTATCTTTGCTCGAATCGTTCTTCCATTAGCTCGCCCAGCACTGGCCGTTGTGGCAATCTTTTCGATTCTCTGGCGCTGGAATGACTTCATCTGGCCGCTTTTGATTGCCCAAGATGAGAGGCTCTACACGCTGCCCGTTGCGTTAGCACTTCTTAATGGGCAACTGGTGGTTCCATATAACATTGTTCTTGCTATGTCGGTCATGTCGATTATCCCCGTGCTCTTTATGTTCGTCTTTATGCAGCGACAGATTATTCAAGGTATTGCTCAAACTGGTCTGAAGTAAATAGTTCAAAAAAGGTCTCAACGAGTTTAGGAAGTAGGCGACTAAAATTCCACGCTTTACAGATAACTTCAATCGAACCATCCACCTTCTAGATCAAAATGGTTTTATTCGTGACTGGCTTGTAACTAAAGCGTGGATCTGTCCAGCAACTGATTTAGGAAAGCTTCTCAAAGACTCTGGCGACCCTTTCGGCACTGATGGTCGTTGGGTGCTTACTAACGGACCCGATATTGCCCCATTGAAAGCAAAAATATTTAAGAACCGCCCATTTACTGCGTCTCAGAGCATGCCTACCGTCATCGAAGGCGGCGAAGTGTCATGGAAAGCACCTGGCACCGCAAAGGTGGATTCTGATGTGTGGACACGTATCCATACCGGGCATGATGGATATGCCGACTGGAGTCATTTTTCATACACTCCTGAGTATCGACATTCATTAATGGCAACTCAGATTGAAGTTGATCAACCTGAATGGCGCACTATCGTTGTAGAGAGCCAGGGACCAGTGCAAGTCTGGCTCAATGGTGAACTTGTTGTGAGCACCGCTGTTTTTGGTTATATGCAGCCTGTAAGTAATTCAATTCCAACACTTCTACCATCTGGAATTAGCACGCTCATTATCTCTCAGTGGCAAATCTCTTTGCGTGAAGTTCGCCATGCAGTCCGCGTAAAAGTTGAAGGCCTTCCAGTTCGAATTGTTATCCCTTCACTAGATGCCGATGAGTATGCATCAGAAATTGCAGAGCGCGAATTAGACAACATCGCGCTCGAACGTTGGGCGCGCACTACTGATGAAGTTGAGTTTTCTGGCTCTCCTAGCTTGAAGCTGCGCGTTAAAGAGCGTGGCACTTTGGGAACCGGCGTACCCATCACGCTTTCTAAAGGCAAAG
This sequence comes from uncultured Actinomycetes bacterium, assembly GCA_903921405.1. Taxonomy (GTDB): domain Bacteria; phylum Actinomycetota; class Actinomycetes; order Nanopelagicales; family Nanopelagicaceae; genus Planktophila. Next base: position 10,734 of record CAIXPV010000176.1, on the reverse strand, counting down.
CCAAAGTCTCTGTTACCGAGATCCGTAAGGCGGCAAAGAAGGCTGAAAAAGGTGCAAGTGCATCTATTGATGGAGATGTCACTGCAACCATGCTTGATACGGGTGAAATCTTTTTGGAAGTGCGCCTTGATTCACCACATACCCCAGTCTTTAGAACTTTCCGTACCGCCTATGTTCCAGAGCGAGTTCGTACAACGATTCCAAAGAGTGCGCCAACAGTATGGCGCAAAGAGGTTATCGACCATGTTGCCGATAGTTACGCCTCCTCTGCTAGAGCGCTAGCTCGGCATGATCAGAATTCACAGTATGTAGTTACGTATGAAGATTTAAAGCCCGCACTTTCCATGATTACATCAAAGGCAGATTGCGCCGACTTTGAAGTCGTTGGTTTAGTCCATATCTTGCATCGCTTCCCTGAGAAACAATGGGAGCCAGGCCTTCGCGAAGAAGTTAAAAAGAGTTTATTGTCCTTTAAATACTGGATTGATCAACCCGGCTTAGATGCCATGTGCTACTTCACTGAAAATCACCAGTTTGTTTGGCACACCGCTGAGCATTTGATTGGTGCTTATTTCGATACCGAGAAGTTCAGTAACGCTAAACGTAGTGGCGTGACGCACTCAGAACATGGACGCGAGATGGCACTTGAATGGCTCAAGCGCAAACTTGAAGGTGGTTTTAGCGAATATGATTCAAATGCATATCTTGCAATCGATACATTGGCACTTGTCTCATTAATTGAATACTCCCCCGACAAAGAGATTCGCCAATACTCAGAGGCACTCTTAGATAAATTGATGTTCTCTCTTGCTAGCAACTCGTGGCGTGGAGTTCATGGTGCTGCCCACGGTCGTAGTTATACGACCACGTTGCGCTCTTCTAGATTTGAAGAAACAGCACCAATCATGTGGGCGTTGTGGGGTATGGGAGCGCTCAATTTAGCCGTACTTCCAGTAACAACTTTAATTACATCAAAGAAATATGTACTACCTCCGATGATAATCAAGGTTGCACATTCACTGTCAAAGACATGGAGTGCGCGTCAGGTCTATCGCGGTAAATATCGTTTCACTAGCGATTTGCTTGAGCGTCCTTACTCATCAGATCTACATATCTGGCGAACTGGCGATGGCATGTTGTCATCAGTTCAAGATTATCGTGCAGGTTTGCCAGGCCTTCAAGAACACGTGTGGGGAGCAACGCTTTCAACTGAAGTACAAGTATTTGCAAGCTATCCAGCGGCCTTTAGCCATGCAACATCGGTACGTCCAAACGCCTGGGCAGGTCACTTAGTACTTCCACGTGTCAGACAGTATGAAAATATCATTCTGGCAATTTATGCACTCAACGATCAATTGATTCCAGATTTCACACACTTGTGGTTTCCAACTCCGTGGATGGACGAGTTTGTTCAAAAAGGTTCATGGATCGCAGGTCGCGTTGGCAATGGATATATAGCCGTTGCAACCCCTGGAGGATTCTCACCACTCAAGAGTGGCGATACCGCTTATCAAGAGTGGTCACCGAATGGAAATGGTGCGCTATACGTATCAATTCTTGGGGATAAGAAAGAGTATAAAGATTTCAAAACTTTCGTTCGCGCGCTAAGTGAGCCGAAATTTGATGAGAAAGATTTATCCATCTCATGGAAGAACAAGAAAACATTCGAACTTTCTTGGACTAATCCTTTCCATGTTGATGGGCAGAGCGAGCAGCTTGCAGCAGGTCTTCCAGAAGTACCGCCACGCCTGGTTAATCCAGCAGTACTTCTCAAAGCCGATGATTCCATTTTTGATGCCTCATTTAGTGGTGCGAAATTAAAGATTGACGTCATCAATGGCAAGCGCATCGAACCGAAGTCTCAGGCATAGCAATGGCAGGTGAAGATACAACCTCGAGTTTTCTGGAAGCGCCGCCTTTAAAGCCACTTCTTCCAGAAAGTTTAACGCCTGAATTTCTACAAGCGACTGCAGCTCGAATAATCGATGCAACGTGGCGTTCAGGTTTACCGCAGTGGTCATGGGGCGAAGGCGTTTATCTGCTTGCCGAGGTGCGTTATCACGAGCTTCTTGGAGTAAAACCTCCACAACGATTATTAGATTGGTACACGAGCAAATCGGCAGTAACCTCTGGCCACATAAATAATGTTGCACCAGGTGCCGCGGCTTCTCGCCTGCATGCTGCGGGCGCACTTGATGCATCGGCCACTAATGCTTCGCTAGAAAAGTGGATTATGGATCCAGCTTCAGCAACGCGCGCTGCAAATGGAGCTATCGAACACTGGCCCGAAAGCGTATGGGCAGATACGTGCTACATGATGGGAACTTTTCTGCTTAACCATGGTGTTGGAACTAAGAATTCATACTATGTCGAATTTATTGGAAAGCAGTTAGTTGCTCACATTGAACTACTGAGAAATTCCGAAACACATTTATTTGCACACGGTTCACACAGAGGTGAAGCTCTATGGAACTACTGGGGGCGCGGAAATGCTTGGATGGCTTTATCCGCCGTTGAGTTTCTAGATGCCTGCCAAGAATTAAACATTGATTTAGAGACTATTACGCCTATAAAACTAGCGCTGAAACAACAACTGGCTGCACTAATTCCCTTGCTGCCTGACTATGGAATTTGGGATGTCCTAGTTGATCATCAAGTTGAAAATGCTGGCATCCTAGAAAGTTCAGCCACTGCAGGCATTGGTTCGGCTATGGTGCGCGCTGCGCGTCATCTACCTGAAATGAGCAGAGAACTGACACAGATCGGTAGCACGGCAATTGCGGCAGCGCTGACTTATGTTGATTCTTCGGGAGTTTTAACGAGAACCAGTGCCGGTACGGTGCTTCAACTTATTCCATTTGGTTACAGCGTAATTCGTAGCGACAGACTTCAACTTTGGGGGCAGGGCTTAGCGCTTAATGCAATCAGTACCATGCTGGATCCTCGTAGAAACTTTGTTGCCTTCAATTAAGAGCAATTCACACTCTGGCTACTGCTCAAGCCCTCAATTAATTCTGATTGCAGAGCTATCTCTCTTAGAAGCTCAAACTCTTCCTGCCATTGCGAGGCATTTTTCATAAAGACATCTACCCTGCGGTTCATGGTTTGAATTCTACGTCACAAGGCAAGAATATATTTGATCGTGCGTAATACACTGTAATTATGAGTGCGGTTAGGGTGCTACAAGAGTTAAAGATTCTGGCTAAACCAGGCAAAGCCATTGAGTTGCAGCGCTTTTTTCAAACAAAGCCTGGACAGTACGGTGAAGGCGATATCTTTCTTGGCGTTATGGTTCCACAGACCAGAAGCGTTGCTTCCCGTCATCAAGGATTACCGCTGGATGAGATTGAGAAACTCACTGCATCGGTATTTCATGAGGCTCGATTATGTGGATTGATAATTCTTGTCAACCAATACAAGAAGGCGATATCAAGGGCTGAGAAGAAACGAATTTTTACCTTCTATATGAAACAGATGCGATTAGGGCGTATAAACAACTGGGATTTGGTGGACGTTACCGCGCCAACTATCGGGGAGTTTCTTCTTGAAGAAAAAGATCCATTGAAGTTGCTCATAAGGCTGGCCAAAAGTAAATCCTTATGGGAGCGGCGTTTATCAATAATCTTTACTTTTGCTTTTCAAAGTGCTGGTGAACTAGACGAAACGTATGCAATTGCAGAGCTACTCCTTGAAGATTCGCATGATCTTATTCATAAGGCAGTGGGTTGGTCGCTACGCGAAATGGGTAAGCGAGACCCATCTCTGCTAAGACTTTTTTTGCAGGAGTATTACCACCAAATGCCGCGGACAATGCTGCGATATTCAATTGAGAGGCTGCCCGAGCGTGAAAGAAAGAGTTGGCTCGCAAAGGAAAGTAGGGTCTGACTCATGACTAAAAAGATTCATCCGTTAACGCTGCCGGCAATTGCCCTCAGTCTTATGACAGTAATTTCGGCAGTTGCCGGTTTAAACGTCGCACTTCCCTCGATTGCCCGAGACTTAGGTGCAACACAAACTCAGTTGACGTGGATTGTGGATGCCTACACCGTGGTCTTTGCTGGACTTCTACTTATTTCAGGCGCACTCTCAGATCGATTTGGCCGCAAGAATGGTTTGGTCTTTGGTCTGTTGGTCTATCTCGTAGTTGCAACATATGGACTTTTCGTTGACAGCGTCGGACATCTCATTATCTTGCGCGCTGTCATGGGCATTGGTGCAGCGTTCATCATGCCATCCACGCTCTCAGTGATTACTACTTCCTTCCCACCAGAAGATCGCTCGCGTGCCGTGGGAGTTTGGGTTGGTGTTGCAGGTGGAGGCGCATTTATCGGTCTCTTTGGTAGCGCCTTTTTAATGCGTTATTACTCATGGCATTCATTCTTTGCTTTGAATATAACGCTGGCACTGCTTGGACTTCTAGGAGCACTTACCGTTGTTCCAAACTCCGTCGATACGACCGGAAAGAAGCTCGATGTTGCAGGCGGACTTATTTCAATCGCCTTAGTAGGTGGATTGGTTTATGCAATTATTGAGGGCGCCGAACTTGGCTGGAGTTCAGCACATGCTATGGCGGGCTTTGCGGTGACTGCTATCGCACTTCCAACATTTATTCGTGTTGAGTTAAGTAAAGATGCGCCCCTGCTCGATCCTCGCCTTTTCGCTAACCGAGGCTTTTCTATGGGTGCACTATCAATCATGCTGCAGTTCTTTGGACAGTTTGGCTTTATCTTTGTTGGGCTACAGTTCTTACAGTTCGTCTATGGATTTACGCCATGGCAGGCAGTTCTCAAGTTATTACTCGTCCCACTGATTGTTTTACCGATGTCACGGGTTGCGGGGATATTAAGTAAAACAATTCCACAAAAATACCTTGGCTCCTTTGGACTTACTTTTCTTGGTATCGGAATGTACGTCTTTAGCACTATGCCACTGACTTTCTCATACGTTCACTTTTGGAGTGGACTCGCACTATTTGCCTTTGGAATGGCCCTAGCCTCAACCCCTGCAACGACTGCAATCACTAACTCTCTGCCAGCAGAAAAACAGGGCGTTGCATCGGCAGTCAATGATGTTGCGCGTGAGCTTGGATCTGCATTGGGTATAGCACTCGTTGGTGCAATTTTAAACTCTACCTATCGAAGCGGGATGGCTGAATCAGTCAAACAGCTTCCAGCCGAGTTAGCTGAAAAAGTTTCTCATTCAATTGCATTTACGAGCGTTCAAGCTCCGTCTGGCATGGAAACTCAGTTCGCACTTCTTAAGGAGAAGGCCTTCGAATCGTTCAGACATGGCACGGCGCTGAGTATGCAGATGATTATGGTCGTTGCCTTTGCGGCAGCTCTGACTATCTTTATCTTCGCGCCTAAGAAAACGCATGAAGTTGATTAGCATTTTGATTTTATCAACAAAAAAGACCCCCCGATTTCTCAGGAGGCCTTTTTTGTAAAGCTTTTTTACTTTGATGCGATAGCTGAGATTTCAAACTCAAGCTTGATGGTATCTGAAACGATTACTCCACCAGTTTCTAGCGCAGCGTTCCACACAAGACCGAAATCCTTACGGTTGATCTCTGATGTGCCTTCGAAGCCAAAGCGAGCATTTCCATATGGATCTGTTGCAGTGCCTTCGTAATCGAATTCAATTGTGATTGGCTTAGTTACATCTTTGATTGTTAGATTTCCTTCTGCAACAAGCTTGTCTGATCCTGCGTCTTTTACTGAGGTTGATGCAAATGTTACCTTTGGAAAGTTTGCAACATCAAAGAAATCTGCAGACTGCAAGTGACCATCGCGGTCTGGGCTGCGAGTATCGATTGAGGCAGCATTAATTTCGATTGAGATAGTTGCGGCTCCATCTGCTACAACGGCTGATCCAGCGAAATCGTTGAATGAACCACGAACCTTTGTGACCATTGCATGGCGGGCGCTAAAGCCCACGCGGCTATGTGAGGCGTCGATTGCAAAGCTTCCTGCTGGTAAAGATGACAAAACAGACATGTAATTTCCTTAAATTGAAGGTGGAGAACCGCTTTTACGGTACTTGCGGAGCCTAGTCTAATTTAGTTGAAAGTTCAACTAAATGGGAGATCTCACTAGGCCCGACTCCACAACACCCACCGATGATGGTTGCACCACATTGTTGCCATGCGTTAACCATCGTGGCATCGAATCCATGATCGGCAGATCCATGCCAACTCTTTGCATCTGCATCCCACACGCGACCTGAGTTTGGATACACAATAAATGGAATACTCGAATCTGCACTGGCTAACAATGAAGCTACCAAATGAGGAGCAGTGCAATTGATTCCCACGGCATATGCCGTTGATGTGGTGCTCACTAATTTAACTGCGTCCGCAAAGCTCTCCCCTGAACAAATTTCACTCTCTGATTTACAAGAAAAACTCAACCAATAAGGAATATCGGATTTGTTTTCTGCCATCAGCTCAATATATGCACGAGCCTCGTTGAGTTCAGGAATAGTTTCAAAAGCTAAGAAATCTGGTTTGGTCGATATCAGTGTGAGTAATCTTTCACGATGAAAATCCTTTAGCTCATCTACAGTAAGTCCGTAGTTACCCCTGTATTCAGAGCCATCTGCAAGATATGCCCCATAGGGACCAATAGATGCTGCAACCTTGACTGAAGGAAATCGTGCCAGCTCGCTGGATGCAATTAAGGCTGAAGTAACTTCTTCATGGCTCCACCCAAGAGATGCACATCCTGGGTACGTAACTTGATAAGAACTCGTTATTAATATCTGCGCACCGGCATCGGCAAACATTTTGTGGGCTGCTCTGATTTGATCTGGGTGACTTTTAAGCAACTCCCCTGACCACAATGAAGTATTCAGAGAATTGCCGAGCTGTTCCAAGGCCGTAGAAAGCCCGCCATCTAACATCGTGAGCTTTAAGGCCATTGGCTAACTCTATCCGCGCTTTTTCAATTTTGCACGAGCAACGATCTGCGCCCCATGATGTTTAACTCGAACGAGGAGTGTCTCTGCCCATGTGAACTCAACTGCTAATAGAACTAAACCCGCAATTACCAGGGGCATCGTGAATGGCCCTGGTAGAACAATTAATAGGAGCCCTACGATTATGAAGGTAGAGCCAATGACTAAGACAATCATCTTTCGAAGCGTCGATGGCAGGAGTGCCCAACTACTTGCTAACTTCTTCCTCATCCACCTTACCTCCCGTGATTCGTCCTGCATGTGCTCTAGCTGTTGAATCAGATCGAGATTTGATGATGCTGGCAATCGTTGAAATAGTAATGATACTGCCGATGACACCAAGACTAACGGGAGTTGTTATTTTTGGCATGAATTGGAAAACCTCATGGAAATACGTCAGGACTATCGAAAAACTTACCGACCATATGAAAGTGCAAATCGATGAATAAAATGCTTTTAAGCTTTTTTTACAATGCTTGATTTCAGATTCATTGGGCCAAATCCATCAACTTTCGCCTCTATGTCATGATCTCCTGGGCCATCTACAAGGCGTATCCCTCGGACCTTTGTTCCAACCTTTAATGTATTTGAGCTTCCTTTGACCTTCATATCTTTAATAATTGTTACGTCATCACCATCGGCCAAGATATTTCCTGAAGCATCTTTAATGACACGGGCCTTCTCGACTTCAACATCAGAAGGATTCCACTCGTGTGCACATTCTGGACATACAAGAAGTTCGCCCATTTCATAGGAAAACTCTGATTTACACTCTGGGCATGCAGGAAGTTCAATCATTCTGTGAGTTTAACCTACAAAGTCTCACAAGTTAGATATTAGGGTTCTTTTATAGACCTTACCTTTTACATCATATGTAATCCAGGTTCCCACTTGCTCACCGCTCTTAAAGCTGCCTGATCGCATGATTACACCAGTCTTGCGAAACCATTTCCAGTCCCCGTGAAGTTTTTCCGCTTTGTATCTTCCTGTGGCTTTCAAAACTCCATCTGAATAGAACTCGAGATACTCCCCATTTTTCTTAGGATACACAGCGTTTATCTGAGTAATTCTCTCTTTGAGAATCTTTTTCAGTAAAGGCTTAGGAAAAGCTTTCTCTAACTCGAAGTGAATCGAGCCTTTCGTTTGTACATACTTATCCAAATCACTTTCTAGCCTTTCATTAAAAGATCCACTGTACGGAAAAATACTGTTGTGGTTTTTGAAACCATCAAAACCAATAATCGGAACACCTTCAATCAGAAATGTTGGCACTCCATACTTCATAACTTGCTTCGCAGTTGGCAGCTCGGACGCAATCTGGTCCCGCAATAGGGCCAAAATCTTCCTCTGTTCGGGCGCGAACTTACGCAAGTGCGCCGTCACCTGAGCTGTAGTCATAGCCAAAATATACAAGCCTCACCTAGGGCAATAGTCGCTTGCACATTGTGACATTGGCTGGAAGCCTTGCCTGATGAAATCACAACGCAAGCCTGGATCCTGGCCATCACCACTAACTGCGCAGATGTTGGCTTCGGCCAGTAATAAGAATATGTGGTCACAAGTTGTTGGCGATGATCTGTGGTGGGATGAGATGCGTCCCTCTGAGGAAGGTCGAACACTTGTTGTGAGTCGCCACCATGGTGATCTTCTTGCAAGGCCGTGGAATGCATCAACTCAAGTCCATGAATATGGCGGGTTGAGTTGGCTAGGTGTTGTTCGCGATGGCAAGAATTATTTGTATTTTATAAATAAAAGCGATCAAAAAATCTATGTGACCACAGGCGGTGGCGAGCCTGTCGTCTTCTCCCCCGTAACACCGGTTGATGAGATTCATCGATATGCCGAGATGATTTCGGTGGGGGATGAAATTTGGTGTGTGCGAGAAAAACATAGCGCTGGCGAAGTGACACGCGACATTGTGGCAATTGGTGAAGACTCTTTGCGTATTTTGGATTCTGCATCTCATTTCTATTCGCACCTGCGTCTTTCTAAAGATAACTCGACATTGTCATGGATCTGCTGGGAGCACCCACAAATGCCATGGGATGGAACAGAGATTAAAGTTGCTGACATCAAGGATGGTTCACTCGTCTCATCAAGAGTTATTGCTGGTGGACTAGAAGAATCATGTCTAAGCCCTGAGTGGGGATTTAATGGCGAGCTTTTTTATATTAGCGATCACAGCGGATGGTGGAATCTTTGGAGTATCGATGCATCTGGTAAGAAAAGCCAAATTATCGATGACGCATCCGAGTGGGGATTCCCCCTGTGGTTATTAGGTTTTAGAGCGATTCAAGTTCTAGATGACGGAAGAGTTCTTTCCTCACGAGGACCAGTTGATGCTCGCACCTTGGTAATCGTCGATCCTACAACTGGAACCTGCACAGATATTGATTCACAACTAACTAGCTTCGATCCAACTATTTCTGCAGGAAATGGCAAGGCCTATGCCTTTGGCGCCAGCGCCTCCGTGATTTCAGAGTTAACTGAGATAGATCTATCTACGCTTAAAGCAACAACTATCTTTTCAAGTGCCTCACCGATTGATCCTCAATTCTTCTCGCACCCTCATCAAATTACTGCTGTGAGGCCAGATGGTCGCAACGTCTATGCCATCTTGCACCCAGCTAACAATCCAGATTTTGAACCATCCGAGAAGACTCCCTTGATGGTCGTTGTTCACGGCGGGCCAACAGCTCATGCCTCGGCAACCTTGTCAATGAAATATTCATACTTCACCACCCGCGGTATTCCTGTTGTAGATGTGAACTATGGAGGCTCAACAGGCTATGGACGCGAGTACCGAAATTTACTGCGAGGCACTTGGGGCGTCGTTGATCGCGAAGATGTCATAGCGGTGGTTGATTCACTCATTGCTAACGGAACCGTGGATGAAAATAAGATTCTTATTCGTGGTGGATCCGCTGGCGGATTTACCGTACTAAATGTTTTGGTAAACAGTGATCGTTTTGCAGCTGGAGCCTCTTATTATGGAGTTGCTGATTGCGCAGCACTTGCAACAGATACTCATGATTTTGAATCCAGGTATTTAGATTCTATGATTGGCAAATATCCTGAAGAAGCCGAGTTGTATCTGGAGCGTTCTCCATTAACTCACGCCGACAGATTGAACTCGCCGCTGATAATTTTCCAAGGTCTAGATGACAAAGTTGTACCGCCGGCGCAGTCAGAGGCATTTCGAGATGTCTGTGTCAGCAAAGGTATCAAGCATGAATACCATCCCTTCGAAGGCGAGGGTCACGGTTTCAGAAAGGCTTCTTCAATCATTTCTTCAATGGAATCAGAGATGAAGTTTTACGGAGAAGTGCTTGGCTTTACTCCTGAACTTGGCTAACCAAAGGCTTAAGCCATTCTAAAACCTTAAAACGTGCATCAGTAATTAAGAGCAGAACTGCTCTATAGGCTCGAACGGATCTGCTGGGCATGCTCAAGCGGATGGTTAATATAGGTTTCTAGCCAAGTATTTATTGTGTATTCGCCAGATTCACTATGGGTCCCAGAGTTTTGAAGCTGACTCTCGGTAAGTCTTTTTAGTATTTCAAGTGATGAGGCTCGAACTGCTACAAATACAGCTAGCGATTTCTCAATCGGAACCACGTCATATCCCAGAGTTTGATTTTCACCCCACACCGCTTCGTCATAACCCTGGATTACAGTCCCCGGTTCAGCAATTAGCCGGCGCAACCTGGCATAAGACTGGGCTTCACTATCTGCAACATGGTGAACTACTTGTCTGGCAGTCCAAGAATCAGTTTGTGG
>CAIXPV010000175.1 GCA_903921405.1 uncultured Actinomycetes bacterium | reverse complement strand
TATTTAATCCAGATAAAGCGCAATGGCGGCGGCTTGCATTTAATCGATCCAATTCCCTTCGGTTTAGCACATCCACTGATCGCCACATTAAATGAGTTGCTCAACACCGATGAGGTCATCTTGCATGCAAGCACTCAAGACCTACCTTGCTTGCGTGAAATAGGCATTAATCCAACACATTTATTTGATACTGAACTAGCTGGAAGAATTGCAGGCCTACCCCGCGTTGGCCTTGGCCCATTATTAGAATCTCTTATGGGAGTTACATTAGCTAAAGAACACAGCGCAGCAGACTGGTCAACACGTCCACTGCCACAAGAATGGTTAACTTATGCAGCCCTAGATGTTGAGTTGCTCGTAGAACTTCGAGATGCAATGTATGAAATTCTAGCCAAGGCTAAAAAACTAGAATGGGCACAACAGGAGTTTGCTGCAATCTTAAAGGCACCTGCTCCCCCTGCACGTATCGATCCTTGGCGGCGAACATCAGGAATGCACAAAATCAAACGCAGAGATCACTTAGCAATCATCAAAGAAATCTGGATCGCACGCGATAAAATTGCATCGAGTAAAGATATCGCTGGAGGAAAACTTCTCAATGATTCAGCGATTGTCGAACTAGCACTTGCTGCACCAACTACAAAAAAGGATTTTGAGAAAGCACTTCGCCCTCTTGGGCTACGTGCCAGATGGTTAGAAAATGTACCTACGTGGTTAGATGCAATTGGTCGAGCAGTTGCCCAGCCTGACAGTGAATGGCCCCAACTTCGCACTAACGCCGATACTTTGCCGCCAATAAAACTCTGGCGCGATCGCTTTCCTGAAAAATTTGCTCCCCTGTCTCATGCCCGGGCCGGTATCGATCTAGTTGCAGAGGCCAATCACATTCCAGTTGAGAATTTAATGTCACCTGAAATCATTCGTCGAATCTGCTGGCAACCACCTGCCGGATCCACGCAGGCATATGACGAAGCCGCAGTCAGAGCGGCTATGAGTGCACTAGGTGCGAGAGCTTGGCAGATTGATTTAGTGGCAGCCACGGTTGCCGCAGCCCTTCTTGAGCACACTCCCCTTGTTGTTGAGGAGCCGGTGGCCGCCGAAGAGCCAGCGGTCGAATCCATTACTGAATAGTGATGAATTACGCAACGAAAGAGTTGCGTAATTAGCTAGCATCCTCTAGATTTTCACCCATGCTCAGCTCATTCATCATCGCCTTACGTGAAGGCCTTGAGGCTGCCCTCATCGTAGGAATCCTGATTGCCTACGTACAAAAGAGTAAGCGTGACTCTCTCCTTGGCTATGTGTGGCTTGGAGTAGGCGCTGCAGTAGCTCTGAGTCTGGGCTTAGGTGCGATCTTGAGCTTTAGCTCTAGGTCTCTCTCCGAAAGAGGAACTGCGCTCTTTGCCGGAGTCAGCTCCCTGGCTGCAGTAATCCTTGTGACGTGGATGGTTTTTTGGATGAAGGCTACATCCAGGAATCTACGCTCACAGATAGCCACAAAGGTTGATGGAGCCTTTCTTACAGGCCCTGTAGCCCTTGCTGGAGTTGCATTTTTAGCTGTGATTCGCGAAGGTCTTGAGACATCGATATTTGTCTATACCAACTTCAAGAGCGTTGCCGATCCTTTAGGTTCAGCCCTTGGATTAATCGCTGGTTTTGCAGTGGCTATTACCTTGGGCTACTTGATCTTTAAATCTGCGATAACGATTAACTTATCTAAGTTCTTTACCTATACCGGCATCGCCTTGATCATTGTGGCCGCTGGAGTGCTCTCCTATGGAGTCCATGAGTTTCAAGAGTTGGGCTATCTCCCAGGCGCTGATTTCTACGCCTTTGACCTCACCAACGTACTTGGCACTGATTCCCTCGCTGGGGCGGTCCTGTCGGGGGCTATCGGCTTTGATTCCACTACGTCATGGCTACAGCTTGGTATCTATGTGCTCTATCTCCTAAGCGTTCTTGGACTTTATCTAGGAAAAGGCTCCACAAAGGCCACTGCGCGCGCCTAAGATTCAAAGGTGTTACAAAGCTCTACTGGCGAGTAACATAACGCCCATACCGTGGAGCAAAGGATGTTGTCTATGTCGCGCAGAGTTGTTTTAGTTGATGCAGTTCGAACACCATTTGGTAAGGCCGGCGGAATGTATGCAGGAACTCGCGCCGATGATTTGATGGTGCGCGCAATTCGAGGACTGCTCGATAGAAATCCACTGGTTGAGCATTCGCACATCGATGATGTTGCAATTGCAGCTGCCACACAGACTGGTGATCAAGGAATGAACATTGGTCGAAGCGCTGCCTTGTTGGCCGGACTTCCTAATACAGTTCCCGGCTACTCAATTGATCGTTGGTGTGCAGGCGCACTAACTGCGGTAACAACTATCTCTGGTGCAATAGCGATGGGTGCAAATGAGATTGCCATAGCTGGCGGAGTTGAACATATGGGTAATCATCCAATTGGTGATGGCTTAGATCCCAATCCTCGCTTTCTAGCTGAGCGAATTGTGGAGCAAGATGCACTCGCAATGGGTGCCACTGCAGAGCGCCTACATGATCGTTTTCCAACCATTACAAAGCTGCGTGCAGATACATATGCCTTTAACTCTCAAATGAAAACAGCGAAGGCTTATGAAGCAGGTTTGATTCAAGGTGATTTAATTCCAACTGCTGCGCGTAGTGCTGAGTTAGGTTGGACCGTTGCAACAGTTGATGAACCTCCACGCCCAACAACTACATTAGAAGGTTTAGCAACGCTGAAAACTCCATTTCGTGCCGCCGGACGAGTGACTGCAGGAAACTCATCTGGACTCAATGATGGTGCAACTGCCGCCCTTCTTGCTAGTGAAGAAAAAGCCATTGAACTTGGCTTATCAATCAAAGCACGTTTAGTTACATTTGCATTTGCTGGAGTAGCACCAGAGATTATGGGTTATGGCCCAGTTCCATCCACCATTAAAGCTCTGAAGCAGGCCGGCTTAACTATTGAAGACATTGGCCTCTTCGAGATTAATGAGGCCTTTGCCGTTCAAGTATTGGCATTTTTAGAGCATTTCGGAATAGCCGATGACGACGTGCGCGTTAATCCATTTGGTGGCGCAATAGCAGTAGGCCATCCCTTGGCTTCATCAGGTGTTCGCTTAATTTTAAACTTAGCTAATAGTTTTAAAGCTCATCCAGAAGTGCGTTATGGAATCACCACAATGTGTATTGGACTTGGAATGGGCGGCACCATTATTTGGGAGAACCCACACTTTAAAGGAGTGCAACAGTAAATGACCACTGATATTAAAATGCCTGAGGGTGCGCCAGAGGAAGTTGTTACACATGCATTAGTGCGCGAAGTCGACCTTCGTGCATTCGGCGGTTCTGGCAGTCTCGCACTGATTACTTTAGATAATGGTCGAGACCATAACCGTCCCAATACTTTTGGTCCAGCATCACTTGCACACCTTGATGCAGCGATCACTGATGCGATCTCACGCAAACCCACAGCGATCGCTATTACGGGAAAGCCCTTTATCTTTGCAGCTGGCGCAGATTTGTCGGCGCTTTCATTTATCCAAAGTCGCGAGCAATCATCAGCTATCGGTAAACTTGGTCACGACGTATTTCGCCGTTTAGATGAGTGCGGTATCCCAACATTTGCTTTCATTAATGGTTTAGCACTTGGTGGCGGTTTGGAAGTCGGACTTCACTGTAACTACCGAACTTTGGCAAGTACTGCCTTTACAGCCCTTCCTGAAGTATTTCTTGGCCTGGTTCCTGGTTGGGGCGGTGCAACAATTCTGCCTAAGCTCATTGGCCCAGAACGCGCAGTTCAGGTAATTATGCTCAATGCCCTTAATAACAACACAATGATGAAGGCAAAAGATGCATTAAATCTTGGCGTTGTAGATGCCGTCTTTGAGCCAGCCGATTTTATTGAGCGCTCAATTGGATTTGCAGTCAATGTCCTCAACGGTTCTACGCCAATTGTGCGAAGTGATTACACCAACGATCCATCGTGGGAAAGCGCTGTAGCTACCGGAAAAGCGGCTGTGCTTAAAAAGTATGGTGGCGCATTAATAGCATCACCCATGAAGGCCTTGGGACTTATCGCTGCGGCTAAGACCAACACGCGTGGAGAAGGCTTCAATGCCGAAGACCAAGTGCTTGCAGATTTAACTATGAGTGATGAACTTCGAGCCTCACTGTATGCATTTAATCTGATACAAAAGAAGCGCAAAAAGGTAGAAGGTGCGCCTAAGCCTGCCCTCGCGCGCAAGGTTTCAAAGGTAGGAGTCGTTGGAGCAGGCCTAATGGCATCGCAGCTAGCGCTTTTACTTCTTAGAAATCTTAAATGCCCTGTCGTAATGACCGACATCGACCAAGAGCGCGCCGACAAAGGTGTCGCCTGGGTCAAAAATGAACTTGTTAAGGCCGTTGAAAAAAAGCGCATGAGCGCTGAGGCCGCTGGACGTTTGAGTTTATTGATTTCAGGTTCTGCTGATCAGAGTGTTTTTTCTGGGTGTGACTTTATTATTGAGGCGATCTTTGAAGAGTTATCGCTTAAGCAAGAGCTCTTCAAGAAGTTAGAGACCATCGTCTCTTCTGAATGTGTACTGGCTACAAACACATCCTCATTATCGGTAGAAAAGATGAGCGAAGGTTTAAAGAATCCAGAGCGCGTTGTCGGCTTCCACTTCTTTAATCCAGTTGCAGTAATGCCACTTCTTGAAGTTGCACGAACTAGCACTACCGATGATGCAACTACTGCTACGGCTATCGCTGTCGGTAAAGAACTTAAGAAGACAATGATCATCTGCAAAGATGCACCTGGATTTGTCGTTAATCGATTACTCACGCGCTTTATGGGTGAGATTACCGATGCAGTCGATGAAGGAACGCCACCAGAGATTGCCGATAGTGCAATGAGTTCAATCGGCTTCCCCATGTCACCTTTCCAACTACTTGACCTAGTGGGCCCTGGTGTTGGTCTACATGTTTCAAAGACCTTACATAATAATCTTGGAGATCGTTACCGAATCTCTCCAACTATGCAGGCAATGGTAGATAAGGGCGTTCGTAACTTTTATATCAAGGATGAGAATGGTTCAGTAACGGCAAACCCTGCCGCTTTAGAGCTGATCACTGCCGCCGGTTCGCCTTCAACTGCCGAACAAGTTCGTACACGTGCGCTGACTGCCCTAGCCGTTGAAGCGCGGATGATGCTCGATGAAGGAGTAGTAACTAGCGCAGCTGAAATCGATCTCTGCATGCTGATGGGCGCTGGATGGCCAATGCACTTAGGTGGAATCTTGCCGTACTTAGATCGTACGGGTATTAGCGATTCTGCCTGCGGGAAGCGTTTTCATCCTGCTGGGGTTGCATCTCTTCCTTAAAACTACTGCTCCATCCAACAACGCTTCGCGCAATATTTTGAGCAGTAATTCCTAAGTCACTCAATATCTCACTGCGCTTGGAGTGTTCAATAAACTCAAGAGGTACTCCAATTGAGTGAAGCGGAATGTCAATGCCAGCATCTCGTAGCATTTCAGAGATGGAACTTCCGATGCCTGCATGTCGAATTCCATCTTCGACAACAACGAGGGTGGAATAGCGCGTGACCATAGTCAATAGAGATTGCGGTAACGGTTTAACCCAACGCAGATCTATAACGGTGACACCAACGCCTTCACGATATGCCTGTGAGGCGGCTTCAACTGCTATCGAGGCCATTGCTCCAACGCTAATCATCAAGACATCAGCGCTCTCGCCTCGATAGAGAACATCGATACCATCGCGTCGTTCAAAGGCTGGAATATCTGTAGTTACTGCACCTTTTGGAAAACGAATCATTGACGGTGCATCGCTAATAGCTACGGCCTCATTAAGAAGTTCACGCAGTCGTGCACCATCACGCGGTGCAGCTACGTGCATCGTTGGAACGATGCCAGTAAGTGCTAAATCCCAAATACCGTGGTGTGAAGGACCATCATCACCTGTTACTCCTGAGCGATCTAAAACAAATGTCACTCCAGCCTTATGTAAGGCGACATCGAGGAGCATTTGATCGAAGGCCCTATTAAGAAAAGTTGAATATACGGCCACGACAGGATGGAGGCCAGTAAATGCCATTCCAGCGGCACTTGTAACGGCATGCTGCTCAGCAATGCCCACATCAATTGTGCGTTCGGGAAAGTGTTTATGGAACTCATCTAAGCCCGTGGGACCAAGCATCGCTGCCGTTATTGCAACGACATCGCTGCGCTTTGTTCCGACTTTAACTATCTCATCGGAAAAAACCTTAGTCCACGTCATGCCGGCCTTAGCAAGTGGCTCTCCAGTTTCAGGATCTACAACCCCAACTGCATGAAACTTCTCAGCCTCATCTGCAACTGCAGGTTGGTGGCCACGGCCTTTTTCAGTAATTGCATGCACCAAAATAGGAGCACCAAATGCCTTGGCCTGTGACAGGGCTCGCTCCATCGCACCAATGTCATGTCCATCAATAGGGCCCATGTACTTAAGTCCTAGATCTTCAAACATGCCTTGAGGGGCAACGATGTCCTTAATTCCTTTTTTCATTCCATGCAACGTATCGAAAATTGGTCCACCGACGACTGGGGTTTTATGTAAAACTTCTTTCCCCCAATCAAGGAACTTTTCATATCCGCTTGTAACGCGCAGAGTTGATAAATAAGTTGCAACTCCACCAATCGTGGGTGAATACGAGCGTTCATTGTCATTAACAACAATGATTAAATTCCTTTTCTCAGCAGGTGCAATGTTGTTGAGCGCCTCCCACGACATGCCACCAGTGAGAGCGCCATCGCCCACTACTACAACGACAAAACGATCATCTAAACCTTGTAATTGGAAGCCTCGAGATATTCCATCGCCCCACGAAAGAGCTGTCGATGCATGCGAATTTTCGATGACATCATCTGGACTTTCACTGCGACTTGGGTATCCAGAGATACCTCCGCGTTGGCGAAGTTGATCAAAGCTTTCCTGACGACCAGTCAAAATCTTATGAACATAGGATTGATGGCCAGTATCAAATAAAACGACGTCGTTAGGTGAATCAAAAACTCGATGAATAGCCAGAGTTAATTCGACCACTCCAAGATTGGGACCTAAATGGCCACCTGATTTGGATACCTTCTCAATTAAGAAGTCTCTAATCTCCTGGCTTAACTCATTGAGTTGGGCCAGTGATAATGATGCTAAATCGGCGGGCGATTTAATCTGGCTCAACATAGAGTGAAGTTTATGCGAGAACTATCCTAAGAGCGAACGCAGCACGTACTGCATGATGCCGCCATGGCGATAATAATCAGCTTCCCCTGGCGTATCTATGCGTACTGTGGCTGAAAAACTCTTATCGCCGGCGGTAACGGTCAACTCTTTAGGAACTCCCCCACTATTGAGTGCAGTGATTCCAGTGATTGCGAAAACTTCAGTCCCATCCAGGCCTAACGTTGCAGCGCTTTCACCATCTTTGAATTGAAGAGGTAACACTCCCATGCCGATCAAATTAGAGCGGTGAATTCGCTCAAAGCTCTCTGCTATCACCGCGCGGACTCCCAGAAGTGCTGTGCCTTTAGCGGCCCAATCGCGAGAAGAACCTGAGCCATATTCTTTACCAGCAATGATGACTAATGGAACTGCCGCGCTTTGGTAGGCAGCAGATGCATCGTAAATTGTTGTCTGCTCACCATTGTTGAGGAAGTTGCGAGTGAAGCCACCTTCGACTCCATCTAGCAACATATTCTTTAGGCGAATATTTGCAAACGTTCCACGAATCATTACTTCGTGATTTCCTCGCCTAGATCCATAAGAGTTGAAATCTTTGCGATCGATTCCATGGTCAGCTAAGTATTTTCCTGCAGGAGAATCGGCTTTGATATTTCCAGCTGGAGAAATATGGTCAGTAGTCACTGAATCTCCAAGAACTGCCAATACTCGAGCTCCAGAAATATCAATTACAGGAGTTGGATTTTTAGGCATATTTTCAAAATACGGAGGCTTTCGAACATAGGTTGACTTGGCATCCCATTCAAAGGTTTTACCTGTAGGTGTTGCCAATGACTTCCAACGATGATCGCCTTCAAAGACTGATTCATAATCTTTGGTAAACATAGCTGAGGAGATTGATGCCTCGATGACTGTTTGAATCTCTTGTGGTGATGGCCAAATATCTTTTAAATACACAGGGTTGCCATTGGTGTCATTACCAAGAGAGTCTTTTTCAAAGTCGTGATCCATTGTGCCTGCGATTGCATATGCAACAACTAAGGGTGGTGATGCTAAATAGTTCATTTTCACGTCTGGACTAATGCGGCCCTCAAAGTTACGGTTTCCCGATAGCACTGCAGTTACAGCTAAATCACTCTCATTAATAGCCTTACTGATATCGATTGGCAAAGGTCCTGAGTTTCCAATACATGTAACGCATCCGTAGCCCACCAAGTGGAAGCCCAGAGCCTGCATGTACTG
>CAIXPV010000174.1 GCA_903921405.1 uncultured Actinomycetes bacterium | reverse complement strand
TTTAAATGTGCACGGGTTCCACACAACTCTTTAATGGTAACAATCTCGTTAAAGACATCGATGTAATGACCGCTAAGAAACGCACCGCGATCAATCACCATATCGATTTCTGATGCACCAGCATCGAGGGCATCGTGAGTATCGCGGATTTTTACTGGCATTGATGCACGTCCAGATGGAAAGGCAGTAGATACTGCGGCAACGCCAACGTGCTGACCACCGATTAAATCTAAGTGTGTGCGGGCAGTTGCAACCATGTCATTGTAAACACAGACTGCACCGACGCTTGGAACCGTTGAATCTGTGGGATCCGGACGGACAGCTTTGGTGCATAACGCCTGTACTTTACCGACGGTATCGGCACCTTCTAAAGTAGTTAAATCAACCATCGAGATAGCGGTATCGATGGCCCAACGCTTTGATGTGGTTTTAATACTTCGCGTAGCTAGCATGGCTGCACGCGCATCGGCCCCAACTTGGTCAACGCCGGATAGCGCACCCAAATAGCGCTTCAACGAAGCATCGCTTCCATCTACTAATCCATAAAAACTCACGAGAGTAATTCCTTTAATGGTGCTCGTAGTTGATCCAACACATTTTGTGCCGTTGGCGAATCCTTTTCAATCGCTTCAACGTAACACTTCATTTTTGCTTCAGTTCCACTGGGGCGAATGATGATTCGAACTGCGCCCTCAAGCCACAGACGGATGCCATCTGTAGGAGGTAAGCCATCTTTAGGTCGAGCAAGATCATCGATTGATACTACAGCGCGCCCGGCAATTGAAGCGGGCGGATTAGAACGCAATCTACCCAATATGACGCCGACCTTTGATAGATCAGTAAGGCGAATAGAGATCTGTTCGGTTGCGTGAAAGCCATGGCGTTCCCACACTTCAT
Organism: uncultured Actinomycetes bacterium; assembly: GCA_903921405.1. GTDB lineage: Bacteria > Actinomycetota > Actinomycetes > Nanopelagicales > Nanopelagicaceae > Planktophila. Next base: position 13,250 of record CAIXPV010000174.1, on the reverse strand, counting down.
CAAGTAAGTCTTGAAGAGTTTTGCCTTCGGCTGCTAAATCAGTTGCGATCTGCGCCAATTTGATTGCAGCAGAAATTCCATCTTTATCATTAACCGTTATTGAGTCAACACAGTAACCGAGCGCTTCTTCATATCCAAAAGTAAGTCCAGGGATTTTTGCTAACCACTTAAAACCAGTCAATGTTTCTTTGAATTCAAGGTTGTAGAACTTAGCAATCTTGCTCAATATTGAGGATGAAACTATTGAGTTAGCGAAGATACCCTGCGAAGCTGTTCTGGCAATAGATTCACCCAGAATTACTCCAAGCTCATCGCCTCGCAGCATTCGCCAGCCTTTTATTGGATCTTTAATTGCCGCTGCGCAACGATCTGCATCAGGGTCATTGGCAATCACCAAGTCAGCATCAAAAGTGCGCGCAGTTTCTAGAGCTAAATCAATTGCGCCAGGCTCTTCAGGATTTGGAAAGGCGACGGTAGGAAAATCTGGATCTGGTTGTGCTTGTGCATCAACCAAGATTGGGGATTGAAAGCCAGCTTTATGAAATACGCGCAGTAAAGTCTCGGTGCCAACTCCGTGCATCGCCGTGTAAACAATCTTAAGATTTGCAGGAACAGTAGCAATTGCCGCTGTTACTGCGATGTACTTATCGATTACATCTTCATCAAGAACAGTCCACTCAGTGCCACGAGGTTGGGCGGCAAGTGAGGTAATTGCTGCGATCTTTGCAGCAATCGATTCATCTGTAGGTGAAATAATTTGCGAGCCGCGGTAGTGAATTCCATCAACGGTTCCACCTAAATAGACTTTATAGCCATTATCTTGTGGGGGATTATGGCTAGCTGTCACCATAATTCCGACATCGCACTTCAATTCATTTGTTGCAAAAGCTAAAACCGGCGTCGGTAGTGGGCGCGGTAATACAAAAACCTGCATGCCTGCACCGCTCATGATTTCGGCAGTTTCACAAGTGAAATCTTCTGAGCCATATCTAGCATCTCGACCAATTACAACCGAGGTTAAGTTGCGCTCTCGCATGTAGGCGACAATTCCTGCTGCAGTTCTACCTACAACTGCACGGTTCATTCCCGATGGTCCTGGGCGCACGGGTCCACGCAAGCCAGCGGTACCAAACTGCAGAAAACCGGCAAAGGAGCGTTTAAGTTCTTCCTCGTTATTGGTATCTAACCAAGCCTGAACTTGGGCAGCCGTTTGTGGATCCGGATCATCGGTAATCCATTCTTGGGCTTCAGTGCGTAGATCCATGTCCTTAGAATAACTTTGGAATGACCGCTTTGAGAAGGGCGCCCATACGATCTGCGGCGGCTTTTCCAGCCGCGATCACCTCTTCATGATTGAGTTTTTCACCGGTAACTCCTGCCGCAGCATTTGTAACTAATGAAATTCCCAGAACTTCAGCGCCAAGTGCATGTGCTGCAATTGCCTCGGGGACTGTGGACATTCCCACCAAATCTGCGCCCATTGTTCGCATCATCACAATCTCGGCTGGAGTCTCATACGTTGGCCCGCGCCAATGAACGTAGACGCCTTCTTCAAGGGATGTATCTTCCTGCTTAACGATTGCGCGGATTCGCTTACTATATAAATCAGTTAAGTCAACAAAAGTTGCACCCGACAATGGTGAAACTGCAGTGAGAGAAATATGGTCGCGGATTAAGACGGGCTGTCCAACTGTGTAGGCGGTATTTATTCCACCGCATGCATTTGTAAGGATCACAACTTTGGCACCGGCTTTAACTGCAACTCGAACGCTATGTACTACGGGTTCTACGCCTTTACCCTCGTATAAGTGAGTGCGTCCTAGAAAGACAAGGGCACGCAACTTCTTGCCTTCGGCCTCAATAACGTAGGAGCGAACTTTTCCAGAGTGTCCAACAACGGTCGGTGGCAAGAATCCAGTGAGCTCTTCGGCGTTACATTCATATGCTGGTGTACCAAGTGCATCAACTGCACTTACCCAGCCTGATCCCATTACTAATGCAACATCGTGGGAGGCAACCCCGGTGCGATCGGCTATTTCGGCAGCAGCTATTTCGGCAGCAGCTAGTGGATCTGTATAAAGGAGTTGGCTCATCCCTCAATAATGTCACACAGTGTGGTTCCACTTGAAACCGTGGCACCAATTACTGCAGTGAGATTACTGACGATTCCTGACTTATGGGCCATCAGAGGCTGCTCCATCTTCATCGCTTCAAGAACAATAACTAAATCTCCAACTTCAACGTGCGCACCTTCTTCAACTGCAATCTTTACGACGGTTCCTTGCATAGGACTTGTTAATCCAGCAGAGTTAGAGGCACCTGTCATTCCAGCCTTGGCGCGATGTCGCTTCACAAGGGGCTTAGGGGCATGAACCAAAATCTCAAAACGCTTTCCATTGACTTCAGTAATTAAATGCTCGGGCGCCATATGTGATTGCAAAGGTGCCGCAGTGGCCATAAACGCAGGTATTTCATTGACAAATTCATTCTCAATATAGCTCGTATAGATTGTAAAATTGTGTGTGTACGCAGGATCTTCAACAATTGCGCGGTGAAAAGGCAGAGCGGTTGCAAGTCCGCCAACAGTAAACTCAGCAAGTGCGCGTCGAGCGCGCTCAATAGCCTGTTCGCGCGTGGCGCCAGTGACGATTAATTTTGCAAGCAGTGAATCAAAGTTTCCGCCGATTGTGTCACCATTTTTAAAGCCGGCATCTACGCGAACACCTGGGCCGGTTGGAATCGCCCACTCAGTAATACGCCCCGGTGCGGGAAGAAAAGATCTACCCGGATCTTCTCCATTAATACGAAACTCAATTGAATGGCCACGGATTACTGGGTCATCAAAGCCCAGGGCTTCACCCATAGCGATACGAAACTGTTCGCGAACTAGATCTATGCCAGTTACTTCTTCACTGACTGGGTGTTCCACTTGCAAACGAGTGTTTACTTCTAGAAAAGAGATAGTTCCATCGGCGCCAACAAGAAACTCGCAGGTTCCAGCACCAATGTAGCCAGCCTCTTTCATGATTGCTTTGCTAGAACGGTAGAGCTCTTCATTTTGAGCATCTGTCAAAAATGGTGCAGGAGCTTCTTCAACTAATTTTTGATGACGACGCTGCAGTGAACAATCACGAGTACTTACTACAACTGCATGTCCATGCATATCGACTAGTACTTGAGTTTCAACATGTCGAGGTTTATCTAAATAACGTTCAACAAAACACTCTCCACGTCCGAACCCTGAAATCGCCTCACGGACTGCAGAGTCGAAGAGCTCTGGAATCTCCTCCATCGTGCGTGCAACTTTTAGCCCACGCCCTCCGCCGCCGTGCGCAGCTTTGATCGCAACAGGTAGACCATGCTCTTTAGCAAAGGCAGTTACTTCGGCATGGCCTGCAACTGGATCTTTAGTTCCAGCAACCAATGGCGCCCCTGCCTTAGAGGCGATTTTTCTCGCTGAAACTTTATCTCCTAATGCGCGGATTGCAGCTGGTGGGGGACCTATCCACGTTAAACCCGCATCAATAACGGCTTGGGCAAAGTTTGCATTTTCAGATAAGAAACCATATCCAGGGTGGACTGCATCTGCACCAGCTTGCTTCGCCGCTGCAATCAATTTTTCAATGTTCAAATAAGTTTGTGTTGCAGTAGTGCCATGTAGCGAGAAAGCTGTATCCGCCATTCTGGTATGGATTGCATCGCGATCTTCATCTGAATATACGGCAACAGATTCCAAGCCATGGTCTTTGCAAGCGCGAATAACGCGTACTGCGATCTCGCCTCGATTTGCTATAAGAACGCGCTTCATTGCATCACCTTAACCTCTGGCCACGAATAACCAAGTTGGGCCATCGCTTTGCGTATAAATGGCATTGAAATACCGACAACATTTGTGTAGTCACCTTCAATATTTGGGATAAAAGGTGAACTAAAACCATCGAGAGTAAAACCACCAGCAACATGCAGAGGCTCACCACTAGCTACATAATCATTGATTTCATCATCGCTCATCGAATCAAAACTAACTTTTGTGGTGACGATGCTTGAAATCTCGCGATCTTTTACAGTATCGATTACACAGTGGCCAGTGTGCAGGAGTCCAGAGTTTCCTTGCACGCGCTTTGCTCTTTCTACGGCAATCTCTGGAGTTCCCGGCTTTCCAAGTGATTGACCCTCAAATTCAAATGTGGAATCGCATCCAATTATTATGGCCGGAAAATCTATCTGTTCACGAACTGTATGCGCTTTAGTGATAGCCAGCGCAATCACCATGTCAGAGGGGGACAGGGCGTTGAAAAAATCAGTTTCTTCATCTACATGACTTACCATCACCGAAATAGATAAACCGGCAGATTCAAGCAATCGGCGACGCGACGACGATGCAGAAGCAAGGATGATTCTTGGCATTTATCTATGAACGCGCTCTTGCGCCGAAAGTTATTTGATGTGGCAGCGGTTGGCGAAGTTGAGGGCGGCCATACACGCTGCGCTTTATTACTGGTTCTAGCTCTTCACGCTTATGGTTGGCCATCATGGTTTCAATTGCCGCCCGCTCTTCCGGGGTCGGGTCTCCATGTGTGATTGCAAATGTCATTACAGAGGAATATTTCCATGTTTACGAGCAGGGAGAGTGTCACGCTTAGTCTTGAGTGTTCTAAAAGCCTTTGTAATATAGGCACGTGATTGGCTTGGTTCAATAACAGTATCGATAGTTCCGCGCTCTGCCGCAAGATATGGATTGGCTAGTGATTCGTTGTATTCATCGACGAGTTCAGCTCTTTTAGCACCAGGATCTTTAGCATCTGCTAACTCTTTGCGATAGAGAATATTTACCGCACCCTGTGCGCCCATGACTGCGATCTCGGCACTTGGCCAGGCAAAGTTAATATCGCTGCCAAGATACTTTGAACCCATCACGATGAAGGCACCGCCGTATGCCTTTCGCGTAATCAATGTAACCAGAGGTACTGAAGCTTCAGCATAGGCATACAGGAGCTTTGCTCCACGGCGAATGATTCCATCCCATTCTTGCTCGGTGCCCGGCAAGAAGCCTGGGACATCTACTAACGTCAAAATAGGAATATTGAATGCATCGCAAAAGCGCAAGAAACGTGCGGCTTTTTCACTTGAATTAATATCTAAAGTCCCTGCAAGTTGGGACGGTTGGTTGGCAATGATTCCAATTGATTCGCCTTCGATGCGCGCGAAACCGACAACAATGTTTGGCGCGTATAGGGCGTGAACTTCAAGAAACTCACCTTCATCAACTAATGCTTGAATAAGCACCTTCATGTCATAGGGCTGATTTGGACTATCTGGAATAAGTGAATCAAGGGCAATGTCACTTGCCTTTTTCTCAAGAGACTCTGTTGGTGGCAAATGTGGAGCACTATCCATGTTATTTGACGGCAAATATGAGAGTAAGGCCTTTACGTAATCAATCGCATCGGCTTCACTTTCAGCCAAGTAGTGCGAATTTCCCGTGCGCGTATTGTGCGTACGGGCACCACCGAGCTCTTCCATTCCAACTTCTTCACCGGTAACGGTCTTGATAACATCGGGACCAGTAATGAACATGTGTGAAGTTTCATTGACCATAACCGTAAAATCTGTAAGCGCAGGTGAGTAAGCAGAGCCTCCAGCACAAGGCCCAAGAATCAGTGAGATTTGTGGAATAACTCCCGATGAACGGGTATTGAGGCGAAAGATTTTTCCATAGCCAGCTAGCGATGCCACTCCTTCTTGAATACGGGCACCACCTGAATCGTTTATGCCAATCAATGGAATTCCACTTTTTAGAGCAAACTCTGCAATCTTTACAATCTTCTCCGCATGAACTTCGCCAAGAGATCCACCCATAATGGTGAAATCCTGTGAGTACAAAGCGATGGGGCGCCCATCTACTGTTGCAGTTCCAATAACAACACCATCTCCGTAAGGACGGTTTTTTTCCATTCCGAACTGAGTCGATCGATGTCTGGCGAACTCATCAATCTCAGTGAATGAGTCTTCATCGACAAGCATTTCAATGCGCTCACGGGCAGTGTGCTTGCCTTTGGCATGCTGCTTTTCTACGGCTCGTGCTGAACCGGCATGGACTGCCTCTTCAATACGGGCGCGCAGATCTTCAATTTTTCCGGCAGTTGTATGCAGATCACGGCTCATACCCCTACGGTACTAGGCGTGGACATAGAAATGCTAAGAGCGCCGCTAGATAGTCGCGTTATCAACGCCGGTTTGACGCAGTACTGGCGAGTAAGCGTGGTTGAACTCACGACGTCAACGCACAGTGATCTTATTGATTTAGTTACACGTGGTCTCGCTCAAGAAGGCGATGTTATTGCTGCAGAGTTTCAGAGTGCTGGTCGTGGGCGCCTTAATCGTACATTCGAAGCACCAACTGGATCTGCACTTCTCTTTTCTTTCTATATTAAACCAAAACGTCCACGAATTGATTGGGGTTGGATTCCATTAATTGCAGGCGTAAGCGTTGCACAAAGTTTGCCTGCAGTAGATGCGCGCGTTAAGTGGCCCAATGATATTTTAATTAATGACAAGAAGATTTCTGGGTTGATTGCACAAGTTGTAGGAAATGGCGTAGTTATTGGAATCGGAATCAATGTGGGCATGAGCCCCGAAGAACTTCCGGTGCCGCAAGCGACATCACTTGCAGTTGAAGGCAGCGTGAATATTTCACGTAATGCACTACTCGCCGATCTACTGAGAGTCTTTGAGAAGAATTTTACGACTTGGGATAGTGGAAGCAATGAAATATCTGTCACCTATGAAGCTCTCAGCGCAACTCTAGGGCGACAGGTTGAGGTTCATTATCCAGATGATCGCATTGAAAGCGGCACCGCGGCATCTATTTCATCCAGTGGCGAGTTAGTCCTAGCCAGTGGAGTTCATGTTCTGGCCGCAGACATTATTCATCTACGATAATCCAGTGAGCGATTCTTTTCCAACAGTAGGAATAATTGGCGCAGGTCAACTTGCCCGAATGAGTGTTGCGCCAGCTGAAGCGCTAGGCATTAACCTTGTATTGCTAGCCAATAGTTCACACGATTCTGCGGCTCAAATTGCTAAGCATGTAGTTGGCGATTATCGAGATCTTGAGACTGTCTTAAACTTTGCACGGCAATGCGATGTTGTAACGTTCGAACACGAATTAGTACCCTTGAGCATCATTAAAGCCCTAGAGGCACAAGGCGTAGTTGTGAGACCGAGTTCAAAAGCCTTTATTTATTCGCAAGATAAAGCCGAGATGCGAACAAGATTGGCCAATTTTCCAGCACCAAAATCACACGTGGTTACAAGTGCCGACGGTGTTACCGGCTACCCGTTAATTGCTAAGGCGATTTCTGGTGGATATGACGGCCGGGGTGTTTGGAGAGTTAATTCGCACCAAGAGCTGAATGAAGTTATTGCACAAGCAGGACGAGTACTCGTTGAAGATTTGGTTGAGTTTGATAGCGAAATCGCCGTCATGGTTGCACGATCACCGCATGGACAGGCAACAACGTGGGCGCCAACACAGACAGTACAAAGAGATGGTATTTGTACGATGACTATTACTCCTGCACCAATTCTGTCCAGCGAACTAAGCGAGAAGGCTCAGAAATTGGCAATAGATATTGCCCAAGAACTTGGAGTTGTCGGAGTCATGGCCGTAGAACTCTTTGTTAAAGGATCAGATCTTTTTGTTAATGAACTTGCAATGCGTCCACATAACTCTGGCCACTGGACAATTGAGGGCTCGCACACAAGTCAGTTCGAACAACATTTACGTGCAGTACTGGATCTCCCTCTGGGAGATCCAACTATGACCGCCCCAATCGCAGTGATGGGAAATATTTTAGGTCACGAAAAGGCCGATATGTATCGTCCATATCTTCACTTAATGGCGCGAAACCCGCGTCTGAAATTCCACCATTACAAGAAAGAGGCCCTCAAAGGGCGCAAGATCGGCCACGTAAATCTATTGGGCGATGACATCGTAGAATTAACCCAAGAAGTCCAGCACGCCCTTGATTACATGAGCGGAGAAGTCGATGAGTGATGTTGCAATCATCATGGGATCAGATTCTGATTGGCCCATTATGGAAGATGCTGCAAAGACCTTAGATGAATTAGGGATTTCTTATGGTGCAGATGTCGTTTCGGCGCATCGCATGCCCCTTGAAATGGTGGAGTTCGCGCAAAGCGCACAATCAAAGGGTTATAAAGTAATAATTGCTGGGGCCGGAGGAGCAGCACACCTTCCAGGCATGGTCGCATCCCTTACTACATTGCCGGTTATTGGCGTTCCTATTGCTTTAAAAAACCTTGATGGTATGGATGCATTGTTATCCATTGTTCAAATGCCAGCAGGCATCCCAGTTGCAACCGTTGGTGTTGGAAATGCAAAAAATGCAGCTTTGCTCGCCGCTCGCATTTTAGGAGTATCTGATTCTGCGATCAACGCAAAAGTGAGCGAGGGCCTTAAAGAGATTAACGCCGTAGCTAAAACAAAAGGTGCGAATTTAGCCTCACGCAGAAATCAAAAGACGGGTTTCTAACTTCTCTTTCTATATTCAATTGCAGGGCAACGATCCATTACAGTAAGTAAACCTGCTGCCTGTGCACGTGCAATTGCGATTTCATCTATTACATCTAACTGCAACCAAACCGCTTTTGCCCCGATGGCTATTGCTTCGTCAACTATTTTTCCAACTAGGGAAGAGTTTACAAAGCAATCTACAACATCGATAGGTACAGGAATATCTGCAAGAGACTTATATCCTTTTTTCCCATGCACTTCTTCGGCTCGGGGATAGACCGGGATAATTTCATGACCCTTGTCCTGCAACAATTTGGCTACTCCAAATGCTGCACGTTCAGGATTATTTCCAAGACCTACTACAGCCCAGGTTTTCATTCCCAGTACTGCAGCGATAGTTTCGTCTTGATTAATCAGAACGCCCAAGTGCGTGGAACTTCCAGCCAGCGTTGCGCCACTTATCGCGATCCAATGCATTGCGGCCATCAATAACTATCTTGTTTTTAACCAAAGGTCCGAGCACTGATGGATCTAACTCGCGATATTCGCGCCATTCCGTTAAGTGCAGAATTAAATCTGCAGCTTTTACACACTCTGGAACGCTCTCTGAATACTGCAGATTAGGAAAACGCTTGCGGGCAGGCTCAATGCCTTTAGGGTCATGTACAACAACGGTTGCACCAGCTGCCTGCAACTGTGCTGCAATATCTAGGGCTGGGGAGTCACGCACGTCATCACTATCTGGTTTGAAAGTTGCGCCTAGAACAGCGATCTTGTACTGAGTTAAATCTTCAGATAATTCACTACGCACAACATCGATTACCCGTTGACGAGCTCTCAGGTTTATCGCATCGATTTCACGCAGGAATTCAAGGGCCTGTTTGGCTCCAAGTTCCTCAGCTCGTGCCATGAATGCACGTATGTCTTTAGGTAAACAACCGCCACCGAATCCGATTCCTGCTTGTAAGAAACGACTTCCGATGCGTGGGTCATAACCGATGGCTTTTGCGAGAACCGTTACATCGCCACCAGCTGCTTCACACACTTCGGCCATCGCATTAATAAATGAGATCTTTGTAGCAAGAAATGAGTTAGCTGCGACTTTGACTAGTTCTGCAGTAGGAAGATCTGCACGAATCCAAGGAGTACCTAGAGCGATAATTGGTTCGTAGACTTCCTTAAGAATCTGCTCTGCCCGATCATTTGCAACACCAACGACAAGACGATTTGGTGTCAATGTATCTTCAACGGCAAAGCCTTCACGCAGAAACTCTGGGTTCCACGCTAAATCGGCTTGCGGTGCCGAAGTTGCAAGTTCAGAACGTAGACCTTGTGCTGTACCTACTGGAACTGTTGACTTACCAACAACTAAGGCACCCTCTTTTAAGAAAGGTGCAATCGCAGCAACTGCAGACTTCACATATGTGAGATCTGCAGCTAAGCCATCTTTGCTTTGCGGAGTACCAACACACACAAAGTGCACATCAGCGTCGGCAATTGCAGAGAAATCTGTCGTGAATGATAGGCGTCCAGTTTTCATCTCCTGTGCCAGCAATGTATCTAGGCCAGGTTCGTAGAAGGGAAGCTCACCCCGTGAAAGCATGGCCACTTTATCTGGGTCGGTATCGACGCCAATGACTGTGAAACCAAGGGACGACATACATGCTGCGTGGGTCGCGCCAAGGTACCCACAACCGACTACTGAGAGAGTTAAATCCATAGGGGCACTTTACTTCAGCGCGCCACAAGGGTTTTCATCGGCGGTACGAGTCTTGAACTTATCAATCACAGTTGGTGTGGCCGATGTACTAGACGATGCCGATGGCGAAGGCGTAACTTCATCAACTAAGGGTAAATCTTCACGTAATCGATTGAACAGATCTGGGGCTAGAACCTTGTCCCACGTCACTACAGAACCTAAACCAGGGACACGTGCATTTGCATTTCCAAGTGGAATAGTCAAAGTACGTACTTTGCTTGCTGAAAGATTCTTCAACTGCTTGGCGAGTGTAATTAAGTCGCTGCGGTTAAGTTGTGTATCAGTTTGAACCGTTGCAATTGCGGCATTAAAGAAGTTCACTAATTTAATAGGATTTAGCAGAACACCAGTACTGGTAACTTTTCGCAGAACCGCACTCATAAACTGCTGTTGACGTTGCATACGGCCAATGTCGCCCATGCCATCGAAGTCACGTGTACGTACATACTTAAGCGCTTCCACTCCATTGAGCGTATGGATTCCTGCATTAAGTATTAAGTGACTCTTTGGATCGTTAATATCTTTCTTGGTACATACTTGGATTCCACCCAGAGCATCGACCATACCTGCAAAGCCTGCAAAGCCGATTTCGATGTAATGATCTATGCGCACGCCAGTCTCTTGCTCAATTGTTTGAATCAGTAACGGTGCACCGCCCCAAGCATAAGCCGCATTAATTTTCCCCTTTGCAGCGGCAACGGTTCGATCTTTATACAAGGAAGATTGATGTGCAGGAATTGTTACAAGTGAATCACGGGGAATCGAAATAATCGTTGCTTTATCGCGTGCTTTATTTATGTGCACTAAGAGCATCGTGTCAGATCGTGCACCCGCTGCACTTTTTGTTGTTCCTACACGTAATAGTTTGGACTGTTCTTTAGTTAGTCCAACTCGTGTATCTGAACCAACAAGCAGATAATTAAGGGCGGTATTTGGTTTATCCGGGCGCTTGGATAGTGAGCCAAAAACATCGATCCGGTTAATCGCTCCACTTACCTGACCTAGGCCTAGCCATGAAATTGCCGAAATTGCGACGATGGCAATAGAGAGTGATGTAATAATCCGAATAGGTCGCGTCGCTTTCACAGGCGAAGACTACTTCAGCGATACGGTGGTGGGGTTATGACGACATCAGCAAATCAGTTATTTGGCTCACCGAAGCGGGAAATCTCGGTGATCCTGCCTGCGCTCAATGAGGCAGCACATTTAGAGTCTGCTGTGAATGCGATTTTGTCATCAGATTTTGATGGGGCCCTTGAAGTTATAGTCTCAGTTGGCCCTTCACATGATTCAACTGAGGCCTTGGCTAGATCACTTGCTGAAAAGGATTCACGAGTAGTGGTCGTAATTAATCCAAGTGGACGTACTGCCGCCGGATTAAATATCGCTGTTGCTGCAACTCGGTATTCAATAATCGCCCGCGTCGATGGACATTCTCATATTCCAGAGAATTATCTTTCTTTAGCATTTGAAGTACTTAGTTCTACTGGCGCTGTAAATGTTGGCGGGATAATGGCCGCGGTCGGTAAGAGTGTTTTTGAACGCGCGGTTGCACGTGCAATGAGAAGCCCATTAGGTGTTGGAGCATCACGTTTTCACACTGGTGGTTCGGCCGGTGAAGTCGACACTGTCTATTTAGGTGTATTTAGAAAAGAGGCATTAGTCGCTGCTGGGGGATTCGATGAACGGTTTACACGAGCGCAGGATTGGGAGCTAAATTTTCGCTTACGCGCCGCAGGTGGTGTTGTGTACTTTGATCCCCGCTTAGTAGTTACATATAGTCCACGTTCAACAGTGAAAGCTTTGACAAAGCAGTACTTTGAATATGGACGATGGCGACGTGTGGTTTCACGCCGACATGAGGGAACAATTAACTACCGTTATTTAGCTCCGCCATTTACTGTGCTAGCCACGATAGCTTCGCTAGTTCTTGGGCTAAATTTCGGAACGATTTTTCTAATACCCGCCCTTGTATATGGCTTATTTATTCTGGTTGCATCATTTGCAATCTCCGATTCCGTGGGTGAGTTTGTTGCTTTGCCTCTTATTCTTCTAACGATGCACTTTTCCTGGGGGACGGGCTTTCTTACTTCACCGAAGTCACTTGTTCCTGAGGTAGCCTTACGCCCGTGAGCGCCCCATTGCAGGTATATGAACCTTTTAGAGCTGGCCTGCCACCTCTAAGGCGCTACTGGAAATCACTGTGGTCACGACGAACTTTCATCGCCGAATACTCTCGCTCAGAGCTGCGGGAACAACACTTTGATTCAGTCTTTGGTCAGTTGTGGTTAGTGCTCAACCCGTTGCTGCTGTCGGCCGTGTACTACTTGCTGATTGTAATTATCCAAGGCTCATCAGATAGCACGCGCTATGCCCACCTTACGGCCACACTTTTCTTGTTCTATTTAATCGCTAACTCATTAACTGGCGGAGTGAAGTCAATTACTGCCGGACAACGTTTAATTTTAAATACGGCCTTCCCTCGAATAATGCTGCCAGTATCAGCTGTTGTAATTGCAATCTTTAAATTTCTGCCCACTCTCGTAGTCTTTTTAGTAATTCGAACGGTAGTAGGTCTGCCATTTTCTTGGCAGATGCTCTGGGCGATTCCGGTTTTGATGATCACGGTTCTCTTGGCGCTCGGTTTAGCGATCACAATCTCATGTATAAATGTTTATTTCCGAGATATCGCAAGCTTCTTGCCTTATTTGACCAGAACTCTTCTGTACTTGTCTCCGATTCTCTATGAAGCCTCGGCGCTAAAGCCTAATATCCGCGCACTTGAAGTATTTAATCCTTTGTTTCCAATCTTGGACAGCTGGTCGCGCGCATTAGTTCATGGACAAGCTCCACAGACAAGCAGCATCTTGCAAGGATTAGCTTGGGCAGTTGGAATTTTCTTAATTGGTACATACTTTTTCTTATCAAGGGAGCGCGAATTTGCCGTCCGTC
>CAIXPV010000173.1 GCA_903921405.1 uncultured Actinomycetes bacterium | reverse complement strand
ATGATGCAACCGATTCTCGGCGCTCTTTTGCAGACCAACCAAGCACTGGAGCGATAAGTCCAGCAATTTCAGCGGCTAAATCTACCCCGCGATTCTTGGCCTCAAAGGCGATTCTGGTACGACGAGAAATAACATCATCAACGCTGCGTGCACCCTCGTGGCTTGCGGCGTAATAAATTTCAGCTTTGATATATGGAAGCTCTTTATGTAACTTCTTTGCAAGCCCAGGTTGGCTACTTATTAGATCCAGAATCTCACTGATCATAGAGCCATATCTGTTCAGTAAATGTGTAACAGTTTCTAAATCAAGACCACTGTCTTCGGCGATGCGTTCACTTTGTTGAACCAGTGCAAAGTAGCCATCGGCGCCAATTAATGGCAGTTTTTCCGTTACTGACTCTGGGGATAGTTTGCGTAGTTCATTAACTGCAAGATCAATAACATCTCTGCCCATGATTCGGTACGTTGTGTATTTGCCACCTGCGATGCTTACGAATCCAGCTGCAGGACGGTCAACAGTGTGCTCACGTGAAAGCTTTGTGGTTGCAGATCCTTTCTTATTGGCAACCAGCGGCCGAAGACCGGCATAGACCCCAATAATCTCTTCAGCTTTAAGCTCTGGCATCAAAACACGATTGGCTTGATCAAGAATGTATTGAACATCATCTCGGCTTGCAAAAGGTTCAGCTCGATCACCCGCATAGGGAGTATCAGTTGTACCAACAATCCATTTATCTCCCCATGGAATCAAGAAGAGGACTGAGACTGGGGTTTTAAGAATTATTCCGGCATTTGATTTAATGGCAGATCCTGGCAAGACAATATGCACGCCCTTGCTCATTGTTACGCCGTAGCCTGCTGTGAGTTCAAACTTCTCGTGCAGTTCATCACTCCAGATTCCGGCACACATAACCGTAACCGTGGCGTTTATCGAAATCCCTTTACCCGTTACTAAATCTTTAGCCTTGACTCCAACAACTCTTTTACCATCTCGAATCAAGGACTCTGCGCGTACGCGTGTAGCGATTACGGCGCCGTGTCTTGCAGCAGTGCGCGCAACTGAAAGTGTGTGCCTGGCATCATCGACTTGTGCATCAAAGTATTTGATTGCACCTAAAATGATATCGGGGCGCAAAGATGGTGCAATCTCATTAATCTGTTTTTGGCTAATGTGCTTATGCCATGGCAGCGCACGTTGAAATCCGCGCAATGCATCGTAGAGTGCAAGACCGGCACCAACATATGTGCGCTCTTTAAACTTTTCAGTCAGCGGAAAAAGAAAACCAACTGGCTTTACCAAGTGCGGACACAGTGTTGAGACTAAGAGCTCTCTCTCATGTAACGCTTCGCGCACTAATCTAAAATCATATTGTTCTAAGTATCGCAATCCACCATGAATCAACTTACTGGAACGACTAGATGTGCCTGCTGCAATATCCTGTGACTCAATCAATGCAACCTTTAAACCACGTGAGGCAGCATCTAGGGCTGCTCCTACTCCCGTGACTCCCCCACCAATAACCAGCACGTCAAAGCTTTCAGTGCCTAATTCGGCGATAGCGCTGTGACGTTGCTCGGGGTTTAACTGGGATAAAAACATATGCGTTGCATCTCCATAACGGCCTTTGTAGAGTTAAGCCTAACTCACCTTGGAAAGGGATTGCATTACGTGACCTACATCGGCAGTTTGGACCAGGGAACCAGTAGTACCCGATTCATGATCTTTGACCATGCCGGAAAAGTTGTAGGTCAACATCAGTTAGAGCATCGCCAGATTCTGCCCCAAGCAGGTTGGGTAGAACACGATGCCAGCGAGATTTGGGATCGCACGCAAGAAGTTATCGTCGGAGCGCTCAAACAAGCCAATATTTTAGGCTCAGATTTAGCGGCAATTGGCATTACAAACCAACGTGAAACCACTGTGGTCTGGGATGTAACTACGGGGCGACCACTGTCTCATGCCATTGTATGGCAGGACACACGAACAGCGGATTTCCTCAACACATTAACTGATCAAGAAAAAGAGACCGTTCGTTTTAAATCTGGTCTCACTATTGCACCGTATTTTTCTGGAAGCAAAATGAACTGGCTAATGAAGAATGTGCCCGAGGCGAATTCGCCTACGGCACGCTTTGGAACCATTGATTCGTGGCTACTGTGGAACTTATCTGGTGGGGTCCAGGGCGGTGTTCACGTTACCGATGTAACCAATGCCAGCCGCACTCTACTAATGAACCTTGAAACCCTTGATTGGGATGACGAACTCTTATCGATTTTTTCGATCCCCGTCGGTGCGCTACCGCAAATCAAATCATCATCTGAACAGTATGCGCTGACCGATCCGCATGGACCTTTCGGCTCGGCAGTTCCAATCGCTGCGATCTTGGGAGATCAGCAAGCAGCGATGGTGGGTCAGGTTTGCTTTAAGCGCGGTGAATCAAAGACAACATATGGAACTGGAAACTTTGCTTTACTCAACACTGGCACGAATATTGTTAGATCTAGCAACGGATTATTAACAACGGTCTGCTTTAAATTCGGTGATGAACCTGCATATTACGCATTAGAGGGCTCGGTTGCAGTAACTGGCTCTGCAATCCAATGGCTGCGTGATCAATTGGGAATTATTACTCACGCTGCAGAAACTGAAAACTTAGCATCAACTGTCAAAGACACAGCCGGCGTCTATTTTGTACCGGCTTTTTCAGGGTTGTTTGCACCATATTGGCGCAGCGATGCGCGCGGTGTGATTGTCGGTTTAACTCGTGCTGCAACGAAGGCACACCTTGCCAGAGCAGCACTTGAAGCAATCTGCTATCAAACTCGCGATGTAATGGATGCCATGGTCGCCGATAGTGGCGTACCGATGACAGAGATGCGTGTTGATGGTGGAATAACTGCAAACTCTTTGTGCATGCAGATGCAGGCCGACATTATGGGTATCGATATTTCTCGCCCACTTGTTCCCGAAACTACGGCGCTTGGCGCCGCATATGCAGCCGGCTTAGCGGTTAAATTCTGGGCATCAACAGATGAGCTTCGATCTCAGTGGCAAGAGTCGCGCCGATGGTCTGCAACAACTTCACGTGATGAGCGCGAAGTTGGATACGGGCAGTGGAAAAAAGCAGTTGAAAGAACCTTAAACTGGATCGATTAAAGGGCGGCAATCTCAATCAAAAAGGCGTTAGCTGGTGCAAGAATCGGTGCGCTCAGGCCAACGTTAGCAAGTGCTGCACCTGATATGTGTATTCCATCCATCCACTTCGGTGGTGAAATAAGCATGTAGCGTGGGGCGCCTGCAGGAAAGACGGCTTTAACTGAATACGTTGCACCAGCATCTAACCCGGGAAACTTCAACGCAGCAGGATGTATGACACCAGTTGGCGTTAATTGAGCATAAGCAAAGATTGCTAACTTCTTATCGTGTGAAGTTACACCATATAAATAACCGTGATCATCGGGATAATCAACTCGAATCGATTTTCCAGAGTGCAGCAAAGCACGATTACCTTTGTAATAAGCTGCCCATGTTTTCAAAAAAGTACGTTCTTCACTTGTTGCTTGCGTGATATCCCATTCGATTCCAGCGTGGCCAAAGAGTGCAGTCACCGCGCGCATCGATAGCTCTAACGTTCTTCCAGTTTGATGTCCATGAGTTGGACCAATATGTGTTCCTAACATCTCCGGTGGAATAACCTGTGAAGTCCATCGTTGAATACTTTGACGCTCAAGTGCATCGTTGTTATCACTTGTCCAGAATCTATCGACGAAATCGATCACTCCTAGATCAATTCGTGCACCACCTGATGCACATGATTCAATCTCTAAACCAGGATGGCGAACTTTGAGTTCGGCAAATAATCTATAGATCGCCTGTGTTTGACGGCGAATGCCGGCATGACCTAAATGGCCTGCATCGACTAAGACTCGATTATGATCCCACTTAATATATGCAATCTCATGCGTTGCCAGAATCGCCGAGGTTTGTTCTAGTACATGGTTAAAGGCATCTTCATGGCCCAGATCTAAAACTAATTGATGGCGCCATAAAGGAGGAACCCGATCTCCTTCATGCAAAATCCATTCTGGGTGTGCGCGATAAAGCTCTGAATCCTGGTTGACCATCTCGCCTTCAAACCACAGGCCAAACTCAAGGCCTGCAGCTTTTATGTAAGTGATAATCGGGGATAAACCCTGCGGCCACGCATCAGTGTCGATGACCCAGTCCCCTAAGCCTGCTCGATCATCTCGCCGTGCATGAAACCAACCATCATCTAAAACAATGCGCTCGACGCCAATTTCTGCAGCGACATCAACGAGGGCTCTAATCTTCTGCTCATCATGATCGAAATACAGCGCCTCCCACATATTCAGTGTTAGGGGACGAGGACGCTGAGGATGCATGTCACGAGCCCGAATATGGCCGTGAAATGCAGCGCTGATTCCATCTAATCCTTGTGCTGAAAATACTGAGATCAGATGTGGCGCTTCATAACTCTGTCCAGCAGCTAATACGACTTCACCTGGTAATAGAAGTTCACCCGCACCAGTTGCTTGCTGGCCGTCAAAGTTACGTTCAATTAAATAATGTGAATTTCCACTCCAGGCGATGCTCGTTGCCCATGCGCTACCAGATTGAAAAGTTGTATCGGCGCTTAATGCAATATTAGCGATGGAGAAATTGTGCCCACTGCGGCCCTCCCGAGATTCACGCACCCATGTTCCAACTGAAATGTCTGCGCGTTGTGGCTGACGCTCATGTGACCAGCGACCTGCAAAATCTAAACTCTGATTCGCCTCTGATGGAAGTGGAAGCCAGTGAATATACTCATTGAGACAGTAATCGCTAT